>CAZIBX010000013.1:3031-14153 GCA_964537615.1 uncultured Pseudomonadales bacterium | reverse complement strand
ATGCTTGTTGGCTTCTATAAATAAAACATCTGACAAATGGGTTTTATAAATACCATCAACTAAGTGCAAGCTGGAATCGGGTTGATAAATCTGATTTAAGTTCATAAGTATTTTTTAAAGCTAAATATTGCCGTAATGATTTTGATAATACTTTGCAGATTGAGCTTTCAATGGTTGCCACCAATCAGGATGGGCTTGGTACCAGCTGATGGTTTGGCGCAGTCCTTCTTCTAGCGTTACTTGTGGGCGCCAGTCCAGCTGATCTCTGGTGACTGACCAATCGATGCTGTAACGCTGGTCGTGACCCGGTCGGTCTTTGACAAAAACAATGTCTGACTCGGTTTTGCCCATCAATTGTAGTATCAGTTTGATCACCGACAGATTGGAAATATCCTCCGTTAATCCTCCCACTAGGTAGGTCTGGCCGTCTATGCCTTGTAACAATGCCTTTTCGATAGCCAAACAATGGTCGGTTACAAACAACCAATCCCTGATTTGGGCGCCATCATCATAAACCGGTACTTTTTTGCCTTCCAAAATATTGGTGATGGCCAAACCAAATAGTTTTTCCGGAAATTGATAAGGGCCGTAGTTGTTGGCGCAGTTGGTGATGGTAAAAGGTAGTTGATAAGTTACACCATAAGCTCTGACCAGATGATCAGAAGCCGCCTTGCTGGCCGAATAAGGACTGCGGGGATCATACTGGGTTTTGAGATTAAATTTGGCTTGACTGTCCAGTGGCAAACTGCCAAAAACTTCATCAGTGGAAACATGGTGAAAACGTTTAATCCTGTGTTTGAGGGCTGATTTCAGCAGAGTGTGAGTACCTAGGACATTGGTTTGTAGGAAAACATCGGGGTCAGTGATGGAACGATCGACATGGCTTTCGGCAGCAAAGTGTACTATGTACTCGACTTGAGACATTAACTCATCAACCAAAACTTGGTCACAAATATTGCCATGAACAAAGCGGTAGTTGGGTCGATCAGCTAGGTCGGTTAAACTGTTTAAATTACCAGCGTAGGTCAGTGCATCTAGATTAATAATTTGGTCTGACGGATATTTGGATAACCAGTGGTGAATGAAGTTGGATCCGATAAACCCCGCTCCTCCGGTAACCAGTAGCGAACGCGATGAAGGTTTAGACATAAGATTGGGCATAAGTATACCAGTTAGTCGCGGGGAGCTTGGTTTTGATATGAACTTTCTATCAGTTGGTTGGTTTTTTCTCGACCTAGTTGTGATCTGATTCTGACGAACTGATCTTCGATTTTTTTGTAGCGTTTATTTTCTAGCAGGTAAAGTTGTTGGTAGTATCCGGCTGCGATCGCCAGCACTACAACCGATAGGAGCAAAATCCAAGTCAGGGGTTTGTAGTAAGGCAAGTGAGACGATACTTTGGGCGAACTGGTTTTCATGGTTGTAGACTTTGATCAATGGCTTGCTTAAATTTTTCCTGGTCACGGATCACAAAAACCCAAGCCCCGCCATACAAGCGTTCCGGCGGGTGATAGAGTAAACCGTTGGGATCATCTGGATAGAGACTGATGTTGGTCCTTTTCAGTTGAGGAACTCGACCGATTTGACCAAGTGAAGATATCAATTGAATTATCAGTTGTGGTGGGAGCTGATGTTCAAATTTCTGGTGATAGAGGCGGTAAAGTTGGCCCAGTAACTCTGGTGAGTTAAAAATACCAGGGTCAGCCAACTTGGTTATCAATGCGGCCATGACCTGTTGTTGTCTCTGGTTTCTGGCCAAGTCTCCGCCTTGTGGGCCGGTACTGTGCCGGCTTCTGATGTATTGTAAAACTCTCTCACCCGTCATCACCTCCCGACCGGGGTCAAACTTAACGGTTTGGTATAGAAGCTTGGCGTCTTTGACTTGAGTGGTATCAACGCTTGGATTGGGAAACATGGGGTCAGTGAAACCGGTTTCAACTTCAATCGGCATTCCTCCCAAAGCATCAACGAGAGTAGACACGTCTTCTAGAGTAAAAATTATGGTTTTGTCGATCGATTGACCGGTTAACTTGGAGATTTCCGATTGAACCAAAAGCAGAGGATCCAGATCTGGTTGTTTCTTTTGTCTTTCCAAACCGGCAGCATAGATCGAGTTGATCTTAAATCCCAGATTGTCCAGATAAATATCTCTAGGTAAAGACAAGACGCCGACAGTTGACTGACCGGGCCAGACTTTAACCAACATCATGGTATCGGTTAAGGGTGGCTGATTTTCTCTGGTGTCCAGAGTATCTAGTCCTAAAACTAAAAAAGTTTGAGTTTCCAGTTTTTGTTGTTGGTTGTATGTTTGAAAGTAATCAGCAAATCTCTTGACCAAAACCAGCTTAGGTTCTTGAGCTGATTGAGCGAAATGATCTAGGTAAGAATATCCCAGTCCCAGGGCAATGACCAGAATCAGCAAAGCTACTCCTACCACAACTCCGGTCAGGGCACCAAAAAATAGTAAGACTTTTCTCACTCAACAATTTTATCACTTTGCTACAATGCAGAGGTGACAAAAAAAATCAGTTTAATTTTTATCCTATGTATCTGTATTGTGTTGTCACTTTGGCCCTTGTCAACAAATCGGTGGTTTTTTACGCATGATTTTGTGCATGGGGCCAGAATAGCCGAGTACGCTCGTGGTTTAGTTGACGGTCAACTGCCCGTAATTTGGTCCAAAAACTTTGGTTATGGCTACGGCATGCCCTTATTTTTGTTTTATGCGCCATTGCCATATTTGATCGGCGCCGTTTTTTACTTGATTGGTTTTGATTTGGTGGTGATTATGCGACTATTGTATTTACTAGCTACTGTGGTGGGTGGTCTGGGTGCTTTTTTGGTAGTTAAAAAAATATTTGGATTTAATAGTGGTTTGTTGGCAGCTTTAATTTATTCTTTGGCCCCATACAGAGCTCTAAACTTATACGTCAGGGGCGCAGTCAGTGAAAGTTTTGGTTTGGCCTTGGCGCCTTTTGTGTTGTGGGGGGTGATGCTGATTTGGCACAAGAAATGGTATGGCGTACCGATTTTGGCTGTGTTTTTATGTTTGGTGGCTCTGTCTCACAATTTATCACTGATGTTGATACTGCCGGTGACGGTATCTTTTGCTGTCTATCTTTTTGCCGAGTCAGTTTGGATTAATAGATCCGAGAATTACTCAACCAGTTTGACTAAACTGGGTCAGGCGATGTTGGGGCTGGGCTTGGGTTTGGGTATGGCTGTTTTTTATCTGGTGCCGGCCGCGGTTTATCAAAGCTTAACTAAATTAGAACAAATTGTTCTCTCCGGTTATTCAGATTATCGTCACCACTTTTTATATCTGCGCCAATTTTTGGACAATAATTGGGGTTATGGTGGTTCCGGCTGGGGACCAGATGATAGTATGTCGTTTTTTTTGGGCTATGCTCCGTTATTTGGTCTGGGTTTTGTGATTGGACACTTTCTGATCAAATCACTCAAAATGATTTGGAATCAAAAAATTGAGTACAACCAAAATTACACCCGACTTTGGTTTTTCGCCTTGGTGACCCTCGGCTGTTTGATTTTTACTACTCCCAAGCTGAACTTGATTTGGCAAAACGTTAGTATTATGCGCGTTTTACAGTTTCCCTGGCGATTTTTGGGCCCAGCCACTTTGGCTGTGACCATATTAAGTAGTGGCGTCTTGAGTTTGGTTGTCAAGTGTTGGCAAAAGATACTTTGGCTATTGATAGCTGGCTTGACGATTTTAACCACTGGCTATTTTCGTCCCCAGGGTTACTTGATGAGCAATCAAGATTTGTATTATGACTCCCCCCGTCGCATCGCGACAGAAATGAGCGGGATACTGCCCGACTACATTCCCAAAGCTTTGCCCGAACAAATATCGCCAGCTGATACTCCGATTTGGCATTTACCCGTGAGCTCTAATCTTCAGGCAGTTAAGAGGTGGGACTCCCGCTCTTTAATACTGGAAATCAACACTCAACAGTCTGAACTGATGATTTTTTCCGTCGCTTATTTTCCCGGTTGGCGGGCTGAAGTTAACTCAAAGGCAGTAGAAATTATACCCAGTCAAATAGGACTAATTGGCTTAACGCTCGAGCCGGGTGACAACTTGATAGAGTTGAGTTACCACTCGACTACTTTACAACGCCTTACTTGGGGGGTTAGTGGTTTGTCGGTATTGCTTCTACTTGTGGTCAGCTATCATAATTACAAACAAAGTCATCATAATTATAAACAAAGTTATGGCAAATTCAGTTAATTTATCTCCAGAAGAGTTAGCCACTAGTCTTGTCAAAAACCGATCAGTAGTCGGAGCTACGGCTTATTTTATCCGCACGCTCATTTTGCAGGGTATCGGTTTTTTGTCTGTCATTGTGTTGGGAGCTTTGTTGCAACCGTCGGATTTTGGTATTTATGCCTTTGTTATCGCCATTATCGGTGTTTTAACATTTTTTTCTGACATCGGTTTGGCCGCCTCTTTGATTCAAAAAAAAGAATCACCCTCACTGTCGGAGTACCGGACTGCCTTTACTCTGCAACAAATACTGTCTTGGTTGATAGTGGTTTTTTGTTTAATTTTGGTGGTTACCGGCTTGATTGGTCGTAAAGCCGGTCTGGCTGGAGAGTGGATTTTATTGGTTCTAGCTTTATCTTTTCCTTTGGCTTCACTCAAAACTATTCCTTCAGTTATGCTAGAGCGGTCACTCAAGTTTGGTCAACTAACCCTGCCTCAACTGGGTGAGCAGATAGCTTTTCACGCGACTTTAATTTTTTTGGTTTGGACAGGTTTGGGAGTTTATAGTTATATTCCGGCCATTTTATTGCGATCAGTCGTGGGCGTGTTGATGATGTTTATGATTAAATCCTGGCCGATTGGTCTGGCTTGGGACAGGCAAGCTCTATCTGGTTTAATCAGAGTTGGGGCCCAATTTCAGTTAAACGATTTGTTGGCCAGAATTAAAGATCAGCTATTTGTAGTAGTTTTGGGCATGTGGTTGCCCCTGACTGTTTTTGGTTATGTATCTTTTGCTAAACAGTGGTCACTAGTGCCTTATCAACTGACAGTTCAGAACATTATCGCGGTTACTTTTTCTGTTTACTCCCGACTGCAACATGACCATCAGCTTTTACGCAAGGCCATAGAAAAAACTCTTTACTTTATTTCTTTGGTGACCCTACCCATGATCGGACTGATGATTATTTTGGTTTTTCCCTTACTAAATGTATTTCCGGTTTACGCCAAATGGCAGCCGGCCGGTATTTCACTGATTTTGTTTTCACTTAACGTAGCTTGTAGTGCATTAACTACACCTTTTACCAACATGCTGGCAGCCATAGGTCAGGTAGCGACAACTGTTAAGTTGATGGTGTTGTGGACTGTTTTGACCTGGGTGATAACGCCTGTTTTGGTCATCTGGTTGGGGTATCAAGGAGTAGCTGCAGGGGCCCTGCTGGTGGCCTTAAGTTCTTTTATTACACTCTTTATTTTGAAAAAATACGTATCGTATAGCTTTTGGCCTCAAGTTTGGCGACAACTGGTTGGCTTGGGTTTGATTCTGACCATGGGGTACTTTGGTCAGAGCTATCTGGGCTCATCATTTAATCATTTGGTAATCGGCTCGGTTGTCATATCTGGCAGTTATTTGCTGGCCGTTTTTATACTGGGACCCAAAACACTGATCAGTCAGGTGAGAAGTTTGAAGAGGTGATCAAGATTGTTACCAGCGAAAATCTTGAGGGTTAATTGTGGCGTTTTGGAAAATAAAATCTGAACCATAACCAGAGGACTGGGTTGGGGGCAATAAACTATCGATTTCAGCCGTATCAAATTGATTCAAAACAAAAATTTGTTCTCCGACTTGAAAAACTTTTTGACTGAAAGCAAATCTGCGTTTGAGGTAAGCCACATACATATACTCTCGGCTCGGTTTACACCAATTATGACCATCATAAGCACAAAATAAATGAGGCGGGCAGATCTCTAACAAAGTATGACTTGTTTGATCGATGGTCAAATCAGATAAATAATTGAAGCCGTAGGCATACTGGTTAATCATGTCATCATCGTGAAAGAGCAGGCTGACAGGACCGGTTCCAATTATGGGCTTTATGACTTGAATTTTAGTTTTCAGATCTGTAAGTTCATTAAAACTTGCTTGTTTATCAAATATTCTGGCGCTGTAGATCATAATCAAAAATAAAATAATCACGGCCAGGATTTTAATCCGATCGATAATCAGGGCAGTAAAAATAAATGGTACAAATATCAGTGTACTCAAGTAGTAGTCTGGTTTGTCACCTTTATACACTCTTAACATCACAAGGATAGAGATGAAATAGATCATCACCCAGCCGGCAGTTTTATTTTTGGTGTATAAAAGGCTCCACAACAAAATAATTCCACCACTCAAGATAATAAACCGACCCAACCAGTAATCGGTGTGAATGCCTCTTAACGTTCTTTCAAAATATCCTGGAACAAAATCAGTCATAAACTCTGGTTTAGTGATCCGATCATAATAATTTTTGTGTTCCAGAGAAAAAAATTGTTGAATTTGTTTGGTATTGACCAGTTGGTACTGCCATTCGGCCAGCCCGTAGGGTAATAACGTGGCTAGAAAAATCATCACACCTATCAGCCAATACTTAAAGTTTTGTTTTTTTGTCCAGATACTTTTGATAAAAGCCATAAACATAAAAGGAACCAAGACAAAACTTTGATAGTGCAAGTGTATGATCAAACCAAAACAAACCACGCCCAACACAACAAAACGTCCTTTTTTGGTTTGGAAATGAGTCACCAAGCTCCATAACAGCAGTAGTGATAAAAAGGGAATCATGTTGGGATTCCAGGCATTGGTGGCGTAAAAAATCACCAGAGGTGAAAAAGCATAAAAGCTACTGGCCAAAAGAGCAGTGGCTGGTTTAACCAACTTAGTCAAAAATACAAATAACAAAATTGGTGTTAAAGACTCCACGATAGTAATAAACCACTTCATGGCCAAAGGATCTTGGTCTGTGATTAAGCTGACCACCAGGTGAAGTTGGTAGTAAAAAGGAGGCAGATAAAAGTTCCAAACACTGGCCTTGGGTCCGTAGGCGACGATAAAATTTCTTGACTGGATATTTTGGCCAGCAATATAAGCATCTCGAGCTACATCCTGACCAAAACTGACAAAAAAAGCACTATATAAGATACGAAAAAGAATGATTAAACCAAAAAAGAAGTAATAAAATTTGGGCCAGTGGCTTTGAGTCAGTTTGGTTAGAATCATATGATTTTTTACTGCCAGTTTTTAGATCTTGGCAAGTATGATTATGACACAATCGGCTTTCCTGCTAAAATAGAGCTGTGTTACCCCATATCTCTATCGTAGTTGTTCATTACGAGCAGACGAAGTATACCCTGGATTGTTTGGAGTCATTACTTCACATCAGCGCTACTGGTTTTAAGTATCATATTTTGTTGGTTGACAATGGTTCTTCTCGGCCATTTAAATTGCCCAAGCGTTTATCCAAACTACCACTAGTTTTGCTTAGATCCGACTCCAACTTGGGGTTTACCGGTGGTAACAACCTGGGTATTTATCAGGCGATAGAAAGGTTTAACTCCCAGTACGTGTTTTTGCTCAACAACGACGCTACACTGGCCAAAAACGCAGTCGCCAAGCTACATCAAGCTCTGTCAAGCAATCCCTCGTCTGGTGTGGCCGGCCCGATGATTTACTTCACTCCTGGTAGGGAGTTTCATAAGTCTTATCTTGTCAAAGACAGGGGTCGGGTGATTTGGTACGCCGGAGGTTGTATCGATTGGAGCAGTTTGTCCTGTTTTCACCGGGGAGTTGATGAAGTAGATCGAGGACAATTTGACCACTTAACCACATCTGATTTTGCCACTGGTTGTGCCATGCTGATCAAGCGTGAAGTTTTGGAAAAAGTCGGGTTTTTGGACAAAAAATACTTTGTCTACTATGAGGATACTGATTTTAGTCTGCGAGCGCGCAATTTGGGTTACCGGATTTTATTTGTGCCCCAAGCCAAGGTTTGGCACAGCAATGCCGGTAGCAGTGGCGGTAGTGGTTCGGATTTTCAAATTTACTACCAGGAACGCAACCGCTTACTTTTGGCCTGGCAGCATGGTGACTGGGTGGCCAAAAAGGCTATGTTGCTCAACAGCATACAAAATATCAGGTCTCAACAAAGACCGCGTTGGCTAGCCGTGTGGCATTTTTTAACCGGCAGTTATGGTAAGCAAAATTACTTATGAACAAATTTCCCATCACCGCCATTGTTTTGACTTTTAATGAAGAAGAGATGTTGGCCAACTGCCTGCAAACCCTACAGTGGTGCCAGGAAATTATAGTGGTAGATAGCGGTTCAACCGACCAAACTACAGATATCGCCCGCCGGTTTGGGGCCGAAGTTCTTATTGATGACAGCAACTCTTTTGCTTATCGACGTAATCATGGACTCAAATCAGCTAGTCAAAAATATGTTATTTACGTAGATGCCGATGAAAGAGTCACGCCCCAACTGGCTCAAGAAATCATGGTTAATTTGGAAACCAAAACGGCTTCAGTTTTAAAGTTGAGAAGAGAAAATGTTTTTTACGGCCATAAAATGATGGCTGGTGGTTGGCAAAATGACGTGCTGGCCAGAGTTTTTGATAAGTCAGTCATTACTACTTGGCAAGGCGATGTTCATGAATCACCGCAGTTTTTGGGTACAGCCAAGACTTTAAGTTCCCCCCTGATTCATTTAACTCATCGCAGCGTGCGAGACGGTTTGATTAAAACTATCGTTTGGACAGAACTGGAATCTCGACTTTTAGCTGAAAGTCAGCGAGTGAAGTCAGGTCCGCTCACTGTTTTGAGAAAAATGACTTTCGAGTTTATCAGGCGTTATGTTTGGTTTGGTGGTTATAAAGATGGGAGCGTGGGATTTATGGAAGCGGTTATTCAGGCCATCAATAAAGCTTTGATTTACATCCAGGTTTGGGAAAGGAAAGCTCAAACAGATATCCGATCCGGTTATGAAAAAATGGAGCGTGACATTAATAGTGCTTGGCAAAACGAGGAAATTAAGTGAAAATTGCTTTTGTTTCACCCTATTTTAATCGAGCTCATGCCGGTGGAGGTGAAAAACATCTACTGGAAATTGCCCTGGTTGCTGCCCAAAAACATCAAGTTTATATCTGTATCAATGCTCGACCTGGCGATTTGAACTTTGCTCCTCATAACAGCTGGAATGAGAAAAAATATCAGCAGTACTATGCCCAATTTTTGGGCAAGGATTTATCTGATTTACACTTCATTTTTTCGCCCCTTTGCACCAGTGCCAATTTTCTTGAAAAGTTGTGGTTTACAACTCGTTTTAACGCTGTTTTTTATGCCACTGACGGTAGCGTTTTTATCAGTTTGGCCGGCAAAAATTACTTACACATCCAGCTACCTTTTAATCAACCGCCCAATATTTGGACTAAATTTAAACTTAAATTTTGGCATCACATTAATACCAACTCCAACTTCACCAAGCAAGTGATCGAAAAGCATTGGCCTGTCAAAGTTGATCAAGTTTTATATCCTATGGTTAATCAAAGTGAGTTTGTGACGGCCAAACATGAAACAAAACAAAAAACCATCATCAGTGTGGGCAGATTTTTCCGCCAGCTACATAGTAAAAGACAAGATGTGCTATTAACTATTTTTAGAAAAATGTTGACTCAACAACCTAAGCTACTGAAGAACTGGAAACTGATTTTGGTGGGCGGAGTGGAAGATACTTTATATGTTAATCAACTCAAAAAAAAGGCCAAGGGACTGCCTGTCGAGTTTGTTTTGGACTGTTCCAGAAGACGCTTACGACAACTTTTGGTTCAGGCAAGTATATTTTGGCATAGTGCCGGATATGAAGTTGATGAAACAGTCAGCCCTATGCGAGTGGAACATTTTGGTATCGCCACCATCGAAGCCATGGCGGCTGGGGCTATCCCTATTGTCTTGGGCAAAGGTGGTCAGGTGGAAATCATGTCTGGGTCCTTAAGTCAGTTGTTGTGGCAAACACCTCAAGAATGCATCGACAAAACAGTAGCCATCATCAAAGATCCCTGGCTGGAAAAATCCATGAGGCTAGAGGCATTAAACAGAACTCATAACTTTAATCAAGCTAGTTTTCAAACCGCTGTATGGCAAATGTTAGCGTCATAATTCCCACCTATAACGGCAGCCGTTTACTGGATCGGCATCTGCCTAGTGTCCTGGCGGGACTACGCGCTGGTGACGAGCTGATTATCATCGATGATGCCAGCCAAGATGATACCTTGGCGCATCTGACGAGTCAGTTTGATGTCAAATATCAAGTTACACAAGAAGACGACCATCATCTCAACACGGAAATATATATTGGCAAAATTGATAAAAAAATCGATCTGACTATCAGGGCGCAAAATCAGAATTTACGTTTTGCCCGTAGCGTTAACCTAGCTGTTAACACCGCCAAACACAACTTATTGTTTTTACTCAACAATGACGTTTCTATTCAAAAAAATACTATTGAAAAACTAGTCCTAACTTTTGAAAACTTGACCGATCGGGGTCAAAGCGTATTTGCTGTCGGCTGTTTGGAGTATGAGGGGTCAAGCACTCTGGCTACCAGAGCCGGCAAAAACACTCTGTTTTTTGATAAAGGAGTTTTCTGGCATCATAAGGCCAGTGATTTCAAAACCGGTCACACGGCTTGGGTGAGTGGTGGCAGTGGTTTGTTTAATAAAGAAATTTGGTTGGAGTTGGGGGGGTTTGACAGACACTACTATCCGGCTTATTGGGAAGATGTTGATATTTGTTTTAGAGCCAGGCAGAAAGGACATTTAGTTTACTTTGACGACCAAGCCGTGGTTTTTCACCAACATGAATCAACCAACTTAACCACTTTGGGTCAAGCTCATATCAATCAAATCAGTTTGAGTCATCAAAAATACTTTACCAGAAAAAATAGTGATTTTTGGCAAAAATTGGCTTATTATCTTTGGCAACCATATTGGTTTTCGCGATTTTTATATCACAAAATTAAGCTTATATGACAAGACAAATAACAACTGCTTTTTTATCCAAAAATTGGTTTTGGGTTTTCTTGG
>CAZIBX010000013.1:0-3021 GCA_964537615.1 uncultured Pseudomonadales bacterium | reverse complement strand
TCATCGTGCTTTTTGGTGGTTTGTGGCGTTTGTTATGGCTTGGTCAAATCCCAGCCGGCCTGACTTGGGATGAAGCTGCTATCGGTTATAACGGTTGGTCGATTGTCCAGACTAGACGCGATGAGTGGTTGTATCGTTTACCGATTTCTTTTAAGTCCTTTGGTGACTATAAAGCCCCACTACCGATTTATATTAATGGTTTATTTACAACCATTTGGGGCATGCAGCCGTGGGTAGTCCGTTTGCCTTTTGCTCTGTCTGGAATAGTTATGTTGATGGCTTGGTATGGGTTGTTGAGACAAACTACTTCCACCGACGAATTGAATTTCGGTCATAAACTAGGTCTGATATTTGGCTTGATGGCTTTGGCGCTGTCACCAACTATGATCCATTTCACCAGAGTGGGATTTGAGAGCGGTATGGCCACCACTCTGATCATTTCTGGTTTAGTCGCAGTTTACTTTTTTTTCAATCAAAAAATTACAGCTTGGCGTTTATTTTATTTGATGATAGGCGCTATTTGTTTGACTGCCAGCTTTTATACTTATCATAGTGCCAAAATCAGCTTACCTTTAATTTTAATATTTTTGCCCTTAGTTTTGGGTTGGTATAAAAACTCAAGTTTCAAATACTACCTGATCTTGATTGGTTTGATTTTTATTTTGGCTATTCCTGTCATCAAAGACAGTATTTGGGGCAGTGGTTTGGCCAGAGCCGGTGTCATTATTTTTAACCAAAATCTCAACCCCATAACGATGTTGTGGACTGTGATTAGAAACACATGGTTACATTTGGAACCGGGTTTTTTATTTTTGACTCCAACAGTTAATGTGCGTCACACAGCATTGACCGGTTTTGTTAATGTGTCGGTGGCTCTACTGTTTTACTTATCTATGGTGTTGGAACTGATGCCCAAATTCAGACGATTGTTTTGGCACCACACTCATATTAAATTGGGCTGGATTTTATTATTGGTCGGACTGGCTCCGGCCGTGATTGGTCTAGAAGTGCCTCACCCCAACCGCGCTTTACTGGCTCTGCCAGGACTGATTTTGATCGCCACCGGTACATTGTCGGTAGTCATGACGCGTCTTAATAACTGGCGCCAAAACAGTGGTAACTGGATCGGGATTATCATAGTCGGTCTAACTTTGATAACGAGCACTTGGCAGATTTTGTGGTATTTACAAAATTACAACAACCTCTCGACCCGAGAGTTTAATCAGGGTTATCTAGAGGCAGTGGCTATAGCTAGAGATTATGAGTTGGGGACTGGTGGGCGGCCAAAAGTAGGACAAATTATTTTTGATAGTTATTATGGTCAACCATATATTTTTACTCTGTTTGGCAACCATATTAATCCACTCAAGTATCACAACGGTGCTCTGGTTAAGTATCTTTTTGTGGATAAAATAGATGTGGGTGATTTGTCTAGAAAAAATACATTATTGGTGGCCACCAATCAAACAGAAATTTCTCCAGACCAAGCAGAAATTATTATCAAGGGCAGTAATGGTCGACCGCAATTTTTGATTTATTATTTGCCACCATAAGTATGTCCTCAAAATTATTTATCATTTTATTGGCAATTTTAGTTTTGTTTACAGCAGGTATCAGGGGCTATGGTGTTTTGAGTTCACCGCCTAGTTTGTATTGGGAAGAGGCGGCGATTGGTTATGATGCCTACGCTATTCTTAAAACAGGTCGAGACCATCACGGCCATGCTTGGCCTATCTTGGCTTTTGAGTCATTTGGCGACTGGAAACCGGCTTTATATTTTTATCTAGTAGCCGCAGTTGAGTCAGTGGTCGGTCTGACCCCACTGGCTGTGCGTATACCAGCTATGTTGTCTGGCATAGCCGTTGTAGTCGCGACTGCTTTTTTAATCAAAAACTTACTCGGTGATCGTTTGAACGTTGAGCGCCAGCGCCAATTTATACTGATTACCCTGCTGGTTGGGGCAGTTTCGCCGTGGGGGATTATGTTTTCTCGGGCCGGTTGGGAAAGCATGACGGCTACTTTTTTGTTAGCCGGAGGGAGTGTCCTTTGGTTATTTGCCAAACAATTCAAACATAAGTTGTGGATGGTAATTTTGGCGACTTTGCTGCTGGTTCTATCGGCCTACACTTACCACGCCGCTAGACTGATCGCTCCATTATTATTTTTGTTACTTTGGGTTGATTTTGCTTTACCAGACCCAATTACTTATCGAAACACTTTTCGTCAGGTTAAAAATAATCTGAAAGTTTTGGTTGCTGGTTTGTTGGTTATGGGTTTACTACTACTACCTTTTGTCATTTCGCTTAAAAGTGATCAAATCAGCAATCGCTTCAACACTACCAGTATTTTTGCCGATGGATCAATTGTGTTAGAAAGCAATCAACTCCGCCAAGTTAATAATTTTTCATTGATATCCAGATTAATTTATCATCGTTATGTTTTAAGTTTGTATCAAGTGGGTCAAAATTTAACTTCCCATTTTAATTTGGATTATTTATTTGTCAGTGGCGATCAGAATTGGCGGCACAGCACCCAGTATTTTGGTCAATTTTATTGGTTAGACTTCATTCTCATGCCGCTTGGCGTCATTTGGTGGTGGCAAAAAAGTAAAAGAAAATTGTTTTTTTTGCTTGGGTTTTTATTGATCTGTTTATTGCCTTCCAGTTTGAGCACTGGCGCTCCGCATGCAGTCAGAACATTGGCTAGTTTGCCGGTTTGGTGGCTACTAGTGGCGACTGGTTTTTATGTGGGTTTAAGTACTGTTTGGCGGGCTATGATCAAATATCCGGCCATTTTCAGAAGAGTTATGGTTATTTTGGTTATTTTTATTTACCTTGGTCAATTTGGTTGGTTCTATTATCATTACTTATTTATTTATCCCCACAACTCGGCCAAGTCTTGGCAGTATGGATACTATGAGTTGTTTGCCAGCTTAAAAAAATTGGAGCTAGCTGATTCTGGTCGACAGTTTCATGTCACCAGAGAACAGGGCCGGCCGGCTATGTATTATTTTTTCTTTAA
>CAZIBX010000012.1:10788-14251 GCA_964537615.1 uncultured Pseudomonadales bacterium | reverse complement strand
AAACCCAAAAAATTAAACCGCCATTTACCCCGACTGATAATTCTGGGCCTGGTGATTCTGGCCTTATTTTTGCGTCTCTATCAACTGCATGCTATTCCACCCAGTATATTTATCGATGAGTATAATTTGTTTGCCGATGCACTGAAAATTAACTTGGGTGAACCGCACCCACCTTGGTATGGGATCGGTTGGTACGGTACGCCCCAGTTGTCAATTTTGATATTTTCTTGGTTGATCGGTTTGTTTGGTACCGGCTGGTTGAGTTTTAAGTTGGCTTGGGGCATACCGGCTTTTTTATTGTTACCGGTAGTTTATAAGTTGGCCAAAAATTTATTTGATCGTCAAACCGCCATGATTTCTTTATTAATTTTGGCTATTTTTCCCGCTCATATTCACTTGAGTCGTTGGGCTCATGGAGCGATTATCGTCACCACTCTAAATATGGCCAGCGTTTTACTGTGGTACTTGGGTACCACCAACAAAAAACTGCACCTGACAGCCCTATCGGCTGTTATTTTGGCCATATCACTGCAAACTTATGTGGGAGCCCGCAGTTTCATTCTATTTTTTGTTTTAGCTTTTTGGGGTTACTGGATTAAATCTATACTTGGCAAAAAGTATAAAAACGCTTTAAGTCAAACTTTGGTTTTTGGTTTGACCCTGGGTTTAATTTTGATATCCCACATCAATTATGGTCGGTCTCACAGTGTGGAAATGTGGGCCAGAACAACAGAGTTAAGTGTAATCAAAAAAGACTTAACTTTCTCCCAGAATTGGCAGTCGCTACAAAATAATGCCCAACTATATGGCCGGATGATAGTGGGGACTTTGCCCGATCCCAACTTGCGCCACGACCCTCTTCGTCAGTCCGTCATACCCTTTCCAGTTTTTTGGTTTGGTCTGGTTGGCTTAGTGTTGTTGTTTATCAATCGTCGATTTTCGCATCTGTATTTGGTGATCAGTTTATATCTCACCAGTCTTGTGGGTGGCTTGTTCAGCATCGAAGCGCCGTCAATTTTTCGGACCAACCTAGTTCTGGTGCCATTGGCTTTATCTGCTGGGTATGCCGTCATCCAGATCTGGCATTTACTGCCCGGATATAAAAAACAAACCAAGTTCTCAAAAGTTTGGTTAATAGTTTTATTGATTGGTTTAACTAGCGGCTCACTGATTCAGTTGCGTCAATACTATGGCTTGGCTGACCGGACCGGAGCTGACCTGCAGCAGGCCTTCACCAGTTTTGAAAATCAAGTGGCCAGTCAGGCAGTTGCCGAGATGAGATCAGGCAGGCCGGTGTACTTATCACCTGATTATTTTTGGTTTTCATCGACCCAGTACCAAGTTAAATCTTTGGGTTTAACCAGATTTTTACACTTATTTGAACCCGGAGCTGATTTGTCGATTTGGCAGGGAGCTACTCTGATTTTGGATGATAACTATGTCAGCTTGATCGAGTACTTAAAAACTTTTTGGCCTGCCATGCAGATTGAGAAGGTTCAAACGCCGGCGGCCAAAAGTTTCTGGTTGGTACGTTTGCCACCTGGGTCACCAACTTCTAGTCAAACTACTTACGGTTTGATCAGAACTTGTCAGCTGATAAGTGGCGAGACAGAAACCAAAATCGAGTCTACGATTTTTACCAGTTTTACCGATCCAGATAATTCTCTGCCAGCCGAGGAGATGCCGGTCAGTTGTACTTGGACGGGGTACTTACGAGTTCCCCAAGCTGGCCGGTATGGTTTTTCTATCAATGCTGACGATGACATGACTTTAACTTTGACAGACGCCGGTAGGCCAGTTGTGGAAGTTAGTTCTGATCAACAGGGTCAAGTAGATATGCTTTTGGCCCCAACAACTTATCAAATCAAGGCCAGTTACACCAATGACGGTGGTGCGGCCGGAGCTTATGTTTATGTTCAGTCAGAGCAAGATAACTTCAAACAAGCCCTGCCCCCGCTGTGGTTAAGACCCAAGTAACCCACTTACTTGAGTTGAGTATAAGTACCACTCACCCAACCGGTTTTATTGTCAAAGTTAATCTTTAACCAACCATCTTTTTGGTCGCCGGTGTATGGGTATGTTTTACCCACCACTACTTGGCCAACTTCTGTGGATTGTTGGGTAGGTTCTTGCCTGACTCGCAAAACCTCTATACCACTGACTATCAGGCCAGTTTTCAAAATCAAAACACTAGAAGCAGTGGTTGAAGCCGAGCTGGCACCACTTGGGGTCAACAGTTGTCTGGTTCTGGCGCTTTGAGTGGCAGATGGAGGCAGAGTCGGGGTGGGTGTAGCGACTCTGACTGTGGGGGTAATTGTGCCAGTTGCGGGCATAGGACTGGTGGTTGAGGGTGTAGCTTGACCGGTCTCCGGCCAACTCCCGATTTTGGCCAACTTGACCGTGACCGTAATCCGGTGACCGGCCACGACGTGGAGAGTATTTTTTTGAGTTTCGTATGACGGCAAAGTCACTTCATACTCGTGTTCACCCGGACTTAAATCAGTCAAATTGACCGGAGCCAGTTGTTTGTCTCTGTTGGACAGTGAAACGATAGCTCCGTCTGGAATAGTGACGAAGTTGACTTCAGTTTTGTTTTTGTCTCCTAGTTGTGCCATTTCATAAAAGACTCCCCCACTCTGCTCCGGCTTGGCGCCGGGTTTCCAAGTGATGACGGTCAGCAGTTTGTCTCTGACGTGGATGGTGGTCTCGTAGCTGGCCAGATTGGTGTCTGTGGGCTCCAGTTTCAGGTTATAGTCGCCGGCGGTCAAAGTTTTTTGGATAAAAGGGGCGGTTTCCAGAAACTGGCCATTGAGAAAAACCGAGTAAGGCACGCCGGTGGTCAAAGCTTGCAGTCCGCCGGTTTTGGGTCTGGTTAAAGTGCAACCGGTCAAAAAAACCGAGCTTAAGACCACAACCAAACATGACAGTATTAATTTGTTTTTCACAATGCAAGTTTACCATGTGCGGGAAGCGGGTTGTTTCGAAAATACCAAGACGAGAACTTAAAACTGCTCTTGACAGAATGACAGAGTATTTATAGCATATAAGCTATATGAAAAAAACCCTTACCCTTTCAGCTTGGAAAAAAGAGGTCTTCAGAGATCAGGGAGTAAAAGAACAATACAATCTACTTAAACCAGAAATGGATATCGTGCGAGCGATGATTGAGGCCAGATTGAAACGCGGTATAACTCAACAAATTTTGGCCGAAAAAATGAAAACTAAACAATCGGTTATCTCCCGCTTGGAATCCGGTCGGGCCAACCCATCAATCTCCGTACTACAGAAACTGGCCCGCGCACTGCACATGGAGCTTGAAATTAAGTTCGTGGCTGTTTGAGTGCCAACTTCAGCACCTCATCCATCTGCTTAACCCCCACAAACTTGAGCGCTTTTTTGACACTGGCCGGCACTTCCTCCAAGTCTCTTTCGTTTTCTTGAGGAATCACCACCAGTTTACAAC
>CAZIBX010000012.1:5527-10778 GCA_964537615.1 uncultured Pseudomonadales bacterium | reverse complement strand
CCGCCCAGGAACACGAGCGCAATCGGGAACAGGTTTACAACCGGCTCGGTGAGCGGCGATGCTCTTTTCTTTCAGTCCGCCGATGCGCAAAACTCGGCCGCGCAGAGTTACCTCTCCGGTCATAGCCAAATCTTGGCGGACTGGTTGGTTGGTGAATGCCGACACGATCGCTGTGGCCATAGTAATGCCGGCACTGGGTCCGTCTTTGGGTACAGCTCCTTCTGGAATATGCAGGTGAACATCGGTTGTCTGTAGACGTTTATCAGCGATACCCAGTTTTTGAGCATTGGCTTTAACATAAGTCAGGGCGGCCTGGGCTGATTCTTTCATCACCTCGCCCAATTTGCCGGTCAGTTTGACCTGACCCTTGCCGGCGGTTAAAGCCACTTCTATAAACAAAACTTCTCCGCCCACACTCGTCCAAGCCAAGCCGGTGGCTTGACCGACGATGTCTGCTTTTTCTTTGACTGACACGTCATATTTTTCCGGCCCGAGTTCTTTTCTGACGTATTTGGAGTTGATCTCGATAGCTTTTTTCTGATTATTTTCCACTAGCGATCTGGCTACTTTACGCATCAGCGTGCCGATAGTTCTCTCCAGTTCCCGCACGCCGGCTTCGGCTGTGTAGCGCTCGATAATATAGCGGAGTGCCTCATCAGTCAGGCTGACTTGGCTGATTTTTAAACCATTGGCTGACCTGACTTTGGCCAGCAGGTGGCGTTTACCGATTTCAAACTTCTCTTCTTGGGTGTAGCCGGTGTAACGGATGATTTCCAGCCGATCACGTAGAGCCGGCGGGATGGTATCTAGAGTATTGGCGGTGGTGATAAACAGTACTCCTGACAGGTCAAAAGGCATATCCAGATAGTGATCTTCAAAAGTCTTATTTTGTTCTGGGTCAAGCGCTTCCAGCAAAGCCGCCGAAGGATCACCCCGGAAGTCATTGCCGATTTTATCCACTTCATCCAGCATAAAAACCGGATTCATGCTTTTGGCCTGTTTCATGCCGGAGATAATCCGGCCCGGCATAGCTCCGACATAAGTCCGGCGGTGACCACGGATCTCGGCTTCATCGTGGATACCACCCAAGGACACTTTGACAAACTTGCGTTTCAAACTCTCGGCAATCGCCCGACCGATGCTGGTCTTACCTACCCCGGGTGGTCCGATGAAACATAAAATAGTAGGCATGGTGGCTTGGCCGTTTTTGGTTGCCAACTGCCGGTTTTTAATTTCCAGGACAGCGATGTACTCCAGGATTCTATCTTTGACTTTATCCAGACCATAGTGGCGTTTGGCCAAAACCAGCCCGGCTTGTTTAATGTCGACCCGGCCTGTGGCATATCGGTTCCATGGCAACTCAAATACCGTGTCCAGCCAACTACGGATATAGCCGGATTCCGGGTTGTTGGGAGACATGGCCCGTAGCCGTTTGATCTCTTTATGAATCTTGTCTTTGATTTCAGTTTCAACTTTCAGTTTCTTGAGTTTTTGCTCATACTCATCCAAGACTTCCTCCTCTTCATCGACCTCACCCAACTCTTTCTGGATAGTGCGTAACCGCTCGCGCAAAACATTCTCCCGCATGTGTTTGTCAAACTGTTTTTGGGTTTTGGACACCACGTCTTTTTCGATTTCCATGACTTTCATCTCGCGGGCCAACTGCTCGCTCACCAACTTCAATCTTTCTTTGACATCAAGAGTCTGTAAGATTTTTTGCTTGGTCGGTGTATCGATGGCTAGAGTGCTGGCGATCTGATCACTTAACTCGCTGTCGCTGATGCCCCCCATCAACTTCATAAAATTGAGAAACTCGACTGGTTTACCCATCTGGATAGCTCGGCGAAACTCTTTTTGCAGGTGAGTGGATAAAGCTTTGGTCTCATCAGAAGTATCGTTGATGTCTTGCAGTTCTTTGACCTCGACCATGATTTTTGGTGTCATAGTCACATACCTGATGACTTGAACTCGGCCGATCCCTCGCACTAGAGCGTTAACGCTGTCTTCGGTTTTCAGAGTTTTATCCACCACCACCAGGGTGCCGACCTGATACATGTCATGGGGTTGGGGATTTTCCACTTGTGAAGATTTTTGAGTCAAAAGTACCACCGTGTTGTTGATGGGATTGATGTCGTTGATAGTGGCCAGAGATAGTGGCCGACCAAAAGTTAAAACTGATTCAGTACTAGGAAAAAGTACACCCTCTCTGATGGGAATAGCCGGTAGAATCATAGTGCGCACATAAGGAGTGACCGCCGAACCTTGGTTAACAGGTTGTGTTGGCTTATCAGATTGAGGTGGTGCGATCATAGATTTAGCATTCTAAAGCTATGACTGCTAAAAGGCAAGGGGGTGTTTGAATGGTGTCCAAAAGTGGGTGTTCATGGACTCGAACCATGGACCTCTATCTTATCAGGATAGCGCTCTAACCAGCTGAGCTAAACACCCCTGGTATCACAAACTGCTATTTTAACACAAACAGGCCTAGTCCTGCTGATTCCACTCTTGATAAAAGGTGGTCAAAAACTTTTCCATATAGCGGTGGCGTTTGATGGCAATTTTTCTAGCTGGCGCGGTGTGCAGGCGGTCTTTGAGAAGCAAGAGTTTTTCATAGAAGTGGTTGATCGATGCACCTTGTGACTTTTGGTACTGGTTAAAACTGGCGTGTAACTCTGGTTTCTGGTCAGGGTCATAGAGGGGACGGCCCTTGAACCCACCATAAGCGAAGGTCCGGGCGATGCCGATAGCCCCGATAGCATCTAGTCGATCAGCGTCCTGGACCACTGCGCTTTCTATAGTTGAGGCAGGAGTAACTACACCTGCACCCTTATAAGAGACCTCGTGAACAACGGAGATGACTTTTTGACTGATTTCTGACTCCACACCCAGTTTGGTCAAAAGAGTCAACAGTTTAACATCACCTTCCGACTCATCTTTTTCAAACTTCCAGTCAGTATAGTCATGAGCTAGGGCGGCCAAAGCGATCACAAATTTATCTGGAGTTGGTTTAATGGCATCAGCTAGTTTTAAGGCCATCTTGTAAACTCGCTCGGTGTGCCACCAGTCATGACCGGAAGAGTCTTGAGCAAAATGCTCTATCATCAGCTTGATCAGCTGATTGACAGTATCGGTTTGTGACGAATTGAGTTTCATGTTCGTGAGTTTATACAACAATACACCAAAAAACCACTCCCGGCTTGAAAAAGCCCAAAGAGTGGTTGTAAGTATTTGAACTAAACACGGTGGTAGAAGCCATACTCGGGTATGTTGGCCACGAGATTTTTCACACTTGTTATATTTCACAGTGATTGCTCACCATGGGAGAAGGAGGTCGTGAAATCTCCAAACCCAACTCCTTAGAAAGGAGGTGATCCAGGCGCACCTTCCAGTACGCCTACCTTGTTACGACTTAGTCTTCATCGCCAATCTCGCCGTAGAAGAGCCCATCTCTTGCGAGTTTGGGACATCCGCTTCGGGCGTTACTGACTTTGCTGGCTTGACGGGCAGTGTTCTGAGATAGTTACTGGTTATCACTAACCGGTTCTTCTCTCCCGACCGGGCTCACGGTTTTCCCGTACCCTGGCCGACGCTAAGTATTTTTTACTGTATTGATTCATTTTTTCACGAATTTTTCTTAACTTATTTATACCGGCTAGAGTCAAATGTTCTTTTCTTTTCAACATCTCTACGGCCTGTAGAAAATATTGATAAGAAAAGCGTTTTTTGGCCTTGAGTGGGTATTGAGTTAAAAATGGAATCAAATAAGTTGTGATTTCCCGCAGTGAAGAAACTTTAAGCTCAACATGTGGATGCCACCCATATCTTTGGTAGGAAAGATGATAGATGCGACCACAGCCAAGAGTTTCTTTTATGTGTTGGAGAATTTCCAGGTCATCAGCTCGTAATTCAATTTGAAAATGAATGCGAGCATCAAGGCCTAGTTTCTTGGTCTTATGTTTGGCGATAGTAATGGTAAAACACCCTTCGCCATCGATAAAACCAGCCACATATTCACCGGGTAATTTCATACTTAGTTAGCCCTTCTCCCGATAAAATCGGGATACTATGGCATCTGCAGACTCCCTAATATTTATTTGATTTTATTACTTCCATCATACTCATAATCTCGCTTAGTGGCAAGATACGAGAAATATCAGGATCTCCCTTCGTTCACATATAAGCTGTTTGTGTTTATCTTTGAATCCACTTACTCATGTTAGTTTTTGCATTTATGCAAAATATGTTCAAGTAATTTCCCCTTTTGTACGCAGGGTCATCACTAACAAGAGCCGTTTAAATTTCAAGCTAAACACTGCTACTTTTGCCCTTCATCCCCATAACTTACGCATGGGGACTGCAATTTGGCTTCAAATCACTTGTTGATTTGGCTGGATTTTCACCAGCTAGTTTATATGCGCGGAAGGCGCATATTTACGTTGTACAAGGAGCGAGAACGTATTCACCGCAACCTGATGATTTGCGATTACTACCGATTCCGACTTCATGAGGGCGAATTTCAGCCCTCAATCCGAATTGAGGAGCCGTTTATAAGGATTGGCTTAGGGTTACCCCGTCGCTACCCGTTGTCGGCTCCATTGTAGGATGTGTGTTGCCCCAGATGTAAGGGACGTGCTGACTTGACATCATCCTCTCCTTCCTCCCCCGATTAGTCGGGGGCAGTCCCTTGTGACAAATTTAACACAAGGTAAGGGTTGCGCTCGTTACCACACTTAAGTGGACGTCTCACGACACGAGCTGACGACAGCCATGCATCACCTGTGTACCACTCTCGAAGAAGGCTATGTTTCCATAACTTTGCAGGTACATTTCAAACCTGGGTAAGGTTTTTCGCTTTGTATCGAATTAAACCACATGCTCCACCGGTTGTGCGCTCCCCCGTCAATTCCTTTGAGTTTTAACCTTGCGGTCGTACTCCCCAGGCGCCTTGCTTAACGCGTTAGCTTACGTCGCCCCGACAAAGTCGGGGTAACTAGCAAGGAATGTTTACAGCTTGGACTACAGGGGTCTCTAATCCCTTTTGCTACCCAAGCTTTCGTCTCTGAGCGTCAGTCATGTCCTAGGAGCCCGCCTTCGCGCATGGTATTCCTCTTGATATCTACGGATTTCACCCCTCCACCAAGAATTCTAGCTCCCTCGAACAGACTCTAGATTATCAGTTTTGCTTGCTTTTCTGGAGTTGAGCCCCAGGCTTAAACAAGCAACTTGATAAACCGCCGACTGACCCTTTACG
>CAZIBX010000012.1:0-5517 GCA_964537615.1 uncultured Pseudomonadales bacterium | reverse complement strand
AAGGTACCCTCATTTTGTTGTTCTCTTATCACAGTGGTTTACGCACCGAAATGCTTCATCCCACACGCGGTGTCGCTGCGTCAGGCTTTCGCCCATTGCGCAATATTCCCGGTTGCTGCCACCCGTAGGTGTAGGTTCCGTGTCTCAGTAACCTTGTGGCCGATCATGCTCTCACATCGGCTAGCCGTCATCGCCTTGGTAGGCCGTTACCCCACCAACAAGCTGATAGCGCATGAGCTCCTCCGGAAGCGTCTTACGACTTTGATCTTGCGATCACATGAGGTATTACCCCGTCTTTCGACGAGCTATTCCTCACTTCCGGGTAGATTCTCATGTATTACTCACCCGTCTGCCACTGTCTTGACTCTTGCGAATCAAAACCGTTCGACTTGCATGCCTAAGGCACACCGCCAGCGTTCATCCTGAGCCAGGATCAAACTCTCAAATAAAAAACGTTTCCTGGCATTTCTGCCTAAATTTCGTTTAAAAAATTGACGGATCAAAACTTCTGTCTGTATGAAAGACAGGTAGTAGAGATCCAAAAATGGTTCTACCACCATGTCTAGTTCAGATAAAAAATCTTCACTTGTGAACGAGCCACAGCGACTGGTATAACGCAGAACATCTGTATCTGGAAAGATCAGTATCTGTCCTCCTGACAGGAGTTAGACTTGATCCTTGAAGGAGTGAATTCTAACACTTATTTTCTGACAATGCAATCTGGCAAAAAACTAAGCCATTATTTCTTGTGAGTGGTATTCTGGTGAGTCCATCATTTCTTTTTCGATCAAGTTACGCAGATAAACAGAGCGGGGCAGTTTTTTCTCCTTGGCCACCCAGTCTAGGTAGGCGTTGATAGCGGGAGTGATGAAAAAGTTAAATCTGATGTCACCGGTTTCTTCAGCAAAGTCTAGAGCCAACTCCAGCATTTCGTCCAGAGTGTTGTCATCATAGGATAAAAGTTGCAGCCGGTCGCTGTGGATGCCTTTGAGGGCGTGGGGAATCGATCTTTTGTCCCGGCGGTATAAGATGATGACTGGTTTGCTTAAGTTGAGGGCGGTAGCTACCTCGAAGCCGATACTGACGTCTGGTTCTGTCACTTCAAATACCACGATGTCGGCTTTTTTCATCCAGGTAGAGATTTTTTTGGCGTACAGCTCTGACTCGGCTGATGATTCGTTCTCTATGTCAGTTGGGTTTCTTTCCAAGGCGTGTTTGGTGACTACGTCATGGCCCATTTTTTCGATTAAGCTGACGATCCGGACATAGTCGTTACGGTTGCCATCAACTAGTGGGGCCATGAAGTGAATTTTCATCAAACCAACTTTTTTAATCTAAAATGTATTATACTTCAAATTTGTAGATGAGTAAAAGAAACACATCTAAATCAGAGAAGTAAAATACTAACTATCGTTGGATTTATCTAAATATGACTAGGAAAATTAAAATTGGATTTATAGGTTGTGGTGGATGGGCTAGAAAAAAATATCTGCCGTTTTTATCATTAAATGACAAAATTATTGACGTGAGTGCAATCTCCGAAATACAAGGAACACTAGAAAAAACCCAATTAGAGCAAAAACTGCCCCATGCAAAGTTTTACCAAGATGCCAATCAAATGTTATCTGCAGAGACTTTAGATGGAGTTGTTGTATCACTACCCCATTCTAGATATTTTGATGTAATTGGCAGTGTTCTAGATAAAAAAATACCAGTTCTGGCAGATAAACCAGCATCTATATCGTTTGATGAAATGTTAAGATTAGTTCATAAGGCAAGTAGCAGTGGAACATATTTTTCAGTTAATAGTCAAAGAAGAGCATTTCCAGGAATTCGTCGAGCCCACGACTTAATCCAGAGTCACACCCTTGGCGTACTTCATTGGTTAAGATACGATTTTTTGGTTTCTTCTTATCCAGATTGGCAAAAAACGTGGAGAAATGACCCTTCTCTTTCTGGTGATATAAATAAAAAACAGGGAATATTGTTAGATACTGGTTTTCATTGTATTGATTCAATTCTTTTTTCATTAAATTACTCATTGCCAGCTCATGTCTATGCCAAAGCAAATTATTATCTAAGTAATGTTGAAACTGACGTTATGGCTCTATTGGAATTCGGCGATGGTCATACAGCCTCAATTCTAGTTTCAAGAAACATGCCAAAAGGTTACGAACGCGAAGTTATGGCTGTTTTGGGAAATAATGGTTATTACTCTAGTCAGATTGAAGAAAAAAATGGCACGAAGAACGCTAGAACTTTTTTGGCTTTATCTGATCAAGAACCAATAATTGAAGAATTTGATACTAATAAAGCTGTTATAGAACCACTAGAATTGTTTATTGAATATTTGAGTAATCACAGTACCAACGAGCTGTATTTGGCAAAAAATGTTTTACCAACTATGAAAGTTATTGATGCGCTGTACGAATCTATATTATCTGGACAGAAAATAAACATTGATCCTCAACACGCCAATGTCAACAAATAATAAAACAACAACTTTTTCTATGATCACCGGTGGTGGTAGTGGCATAGGTCTTGCTACTGCTCTGTTACTAGGAGAACATGGTTGTAATTTAATTATTGTTGGTAGAAACGAAAAAAAATTGAAAAATGCCGCCTCTCTTATCAAGAAGCGTAATCCAAGTATAAATGTTATTACCATTGCTCGTGACGTTGGTGTAGAAAATGATGTCAAAAATCTGTTTCAGAAACTTTATAATGACAAAATAAAAATTAAACACTTAGTTTTGTGTGCTGGATCAAGTCAAAGCAGATCATTTGCTGAAAATTCAACGCAAGGATTTCAAGATGATATTAACAACAATTTAACGAGTACTTATTATTGTTTGTTTTACTCCCTGCCGATTCTTGTGGAAAACAGTAGTGTAGTGACAATTAGTTCTATTAGAGCAAGAACAGGAACTCACACTGGACTAGGATATGCTGCTGCCAAAGCTGGTGTCATATCATTAACTAAATCTGCAGCAATTCAACTAGCTCATAGGAAAATCAGAGTCAACTCTATTGTTCCTGGTGCTGTGTACCCAACAGATATGACTAAACAATGGAAACAAGAAAAGATTAAAGCAATTTCAAACAGCATTCCTTTAGAAAGAATTGGCAAGCCAGAGGATATAGCTAAATCAATTTGGTTTTTTCTTTCAGAATCATCATCATATATAACTGGGCAAACCTTGGATGTAAATGGCGGAGATTGGATGGATTAAAACCACACTAATGTTAAATAATGATAAAAATAACTAATATGCCAGAAGATCAGTACCAACTATATTCGAGAAGTTGCTAAAATACTAAAAGTGGCCTATTTAACTGTCTATAGATGGATAGAGTCAAGTAGACTAGTTACATTAAAAGCAGTTAAACAATACCGAATAAAGAAAACAGATATTGATCATTTCATTAATTGACGAAATAAGAAGAATTTATGATGCATACAACATTAACGACCAAGGCCATTGAGAATCAGTACGGTTTAATTAAAGAGTTTCATAAAAAATATCTTGAAAAATTGGGCGTAAAGATTCCCAAACTTTATGACGAAGAAAGAAATTTTACGAAAAATGCCCTAGTCTTATGTTATTTATCATTAAATTATCCAAAAACTAAAATAGTTTCTAAAACTGAATTAACAGAATTTATTAGGGAGTTTGACCCAAGTGTTAACGATGTACAGCAAGCACGGCATTTAGGAGCACAAGATGGATGGTGGATTGTTGCTGGTGGTAGAGACAATATCGTTGTTAAGGTTCCAAGAGGATCATATCAACTGTATTCCCTAGAAGAACCCTATCCAGGATTTAAAAAAGGACATAGGATAACCAATACTGATAATTGGGAAGAGATAAAAGCAGGCTATGGATATAGATGTGCAACTTGTGGGTCTAGAGAAGGAAAACCACACTTCCATTGGTCTGGTACCAAAACAAAACTTCAAATATCCCATATGGATCCAAATAAACCCTTAGTTGCTGGAAACATAATTCCTCAATGTCAAAAATGTAATAGGGCCGACAGAGACAGATGGGTATATGACAATAAAGGTAGGGTAATAAAGTTAGCTAAAGCCTTATTCGTTAAAAACTTTGACAAAGAGGTTAGGTGGAAAATTTATAAAATTCTTTTTGAAGAATTTAAAGGAAAAAACCCAAATGACTAGTAATTCAAATAAAATGATTGATACAATAATTCACGGAGACGCTCTAGATGTATTAGGAAAAATGGACAGCAACTCGATAGATATTGTGTTAACAGACCCTCCATATTTTTTAGATAAAATGGATAAAGATTGGAACCATCAAATTGTTTCAGATAAAAGAAATCAACAACAAGTAAAATCGTTGCCAGCAGGTATGAAATTTAGTAGACAACAAGGATTAGATTTTTATAAGTGGTATTTAGAAGTCTCAAAAATGATATTTAAAGTATTGAAACCAGGGGGTTTTTTCTTTTCTTTTTCAAGTCCAAGACTTTATCATAGAATGGCGAGCGCCATAGATGATGCTGGATTTGAAATGAGAGATTGTTTTTTGTGGTTATATACGCAGAACCAACCTAAAGCCATGAGCTTAAATCATTTTTTAAAAAAATTAAATATTTCAAATGAAGCTAAGAATAAACTTGAAAAACAGTTAAAGGGGTGGAAGACTCCACAAATCAGGTCCTGTTTTGAACCTATTAGTATGGCTCAAAAACCATCAGACGGAACGTTGCTAAACAATATAATAAAATACAAAATGGGATTATTTAATACACTAATTAAAGTAGGTGACAACATGTTCCCTTCAAATATATTAACCATAGACCATATAAACGAAATTATGGATAAAAATTTTCTTATAAAAAAACCGACAAAAGAAGAAAAAGGAAGTTTTAATAGCCATATGACAGTTAAACCACTAAAGCTATGTGAACATCTGATCAAACTGTCAACTTTTTCAGAAAAAGCCATTGTTCTTGACCCATTTATGGGTAGCGGTACAACCGCAGTAGCTGCAAAAAATACTGGCAGACACTTCATAGGAATTGATACAAACCAGGAGTATATTGATATAGCAATAAAAAGACTTGGTAATCCTCATCAAAATTGCCAGAATGAACACTGAAGAACAAAAGGATATTGACAATCCTTCTCTCAAATCATTCGACTTAAAAAATACTTTAACAAAAAATATTTTTATCCAATCCCCTCTTGATTTCTCCCCAAAATAAGTTAATAGTTGATTACTATTATGAATGACAACTCCAACCACCGCTCCAAGAACAAACCCAAAACCTGGTTTCCTCATGTAGCCATCGTACACTCTGAAGTCAATAAAGACTACTTCCCCACCGATGAGGCCTACTTCGCCGAGTTTGAGTGTATCAAGCGTAGCCAAAAAGTAGCCGAGATTCTAGAAACCCAGTATGGCCAGCGCACCAGCGTAGTCGCCGCTGATGACCGGATCGGTGAAAAACTGCTCAAACTCAAGCCCGATTTTTGCATCAACTTTG
>CAZIBX010000011.1:0-14675 GCA_964537615.1 uncultured Pseudomonadales bacterium | reverse complement strand
GGTGATGATTAACATGGTGGCTCTGGGGGCCAGTATTGGGCTATGGGGTGGTAACTTGGCAGGACTGAAAAAAATTATTAAACTTCAGTTTGGACACAAACACGCCGATGTGGCTGCCAAAAACATCAAGTGTGCTCAAGCCGGGTTTAACGTGGTGACAGATCAATACACTCATCTGATTAAAAACTACCTAGTTAAACAAAAAAAAGTTATTGCTCAAGCCGTAATCACGGGCAACGATGCTTTTGCGCTGGGCGCAGTGGCCGGTGACTGTCGGTTTTATGCTGCTTACCCCATGAGTCCGTCTTCGTCTGTTTTATCTACTCTGGCTAAATGGCAAAAAGAAACCGGCATGATCGTACGCCACGCTGAAGACGAGATCGGGGTTGTTAATGAAGCTTTGGGCGCGTCTTTTACCGGAGTCCGGGCTAGTGTCGGGACTTCCGGTGGCGGATTTGCTTTGATGAGTGAAAGTTTGTCTTTTGCTGGTATCGCCGAGTTGCCTCTAGTCATATTTTTGGCTCAAAGACCGGGCCCGGCTACTGGCATGCCTACCTGGACGGAACAAGGAGATTTGTTGTTTACCGTTTTTGGTGGTCACGGCGAGTTTCCCCGGATTATATTGGCCCCGGGAGATGTGTCAGAGATGATTCAGTTAACTACTCGGGCTTTTAATCTGGCTGCCCAGTATCAGTTGCCGGTTATTGTTTTGTCTGACAAGTACCTGTCAGAGTGTCACCAGTCTTTGCCTCTATCCACACTTAACCGTTTGATGCGTCCCAGATTAAACTACTTGAAGTCAGCCCGACTGACTAAGAATCACTTGTATAAACGCTACAAGCTGACCAGGGATGGTATTTCGCCTTGGTTGCAGCCAGGCACAGCCCGGTTTATGTACCAAACCAACTCTTATGAGCACTCTACTGATGGCCATACCAGTGAAGCAGCCAGTGATCGACTGGCTCAAGTTGATAAACGCCAACGTAAAATAGCTACTTTTTTGGCCCAAGATGCCGTTTTACCAACTATTTACGGTGATAAATCATCCCAGACGGTGCTAGTGGGCTGGGGTTCGGTCAAAGGCGCGCTGCAAACCGCCCAATCTATTTTGGCCCAAAAAGGTCACAACGTAGGCATCATGCACTTTACCCAGCTTTACCCCCTACCGACAACCAAGCTTGCCCGCCTGTTTGATCCCGCCAAAAAATATATTTTGGTCGAAAATAACGCTACCGGTCAACTGGGTCAGATTTTGAGAATGACTGTAGGTGTTGATATCAAATCTCAATTTCTCAAATATGATGGTCGACCGATTTGTACTGATGAGGTAGTTCAAAAAGTCATGTCGGAGCACAATCTATGACCAACCAGGATGCCTTGACCGGTTTGCCGCCCACTTGGTGTGCCGGCTGTGGTAACTGGGGTATCGGCCGGTCGATTATGTCGGCTTTAACTGACCAGAATTTATCACCCAGTGATGTAGTAGTTTTATTTGACATCGGTTGTAGTGGCAATATGGCTGACTTTATAAATTGTTATGGTCTACATACTCTGCATGGTCGCAGTGTGGCCAATGCGGTAGGGGTTAAGTTAGGCAATCACAACTTGCCTGTTTTGGTTGTCGGGGGCGATGGCGGGCTTTATGGTGAGGGGGGCAATCACTTACTACATGCCTGCCGAGGCAATCACGATATTACAGTCATCGTACATGATAATGGTGTTTATGGTTTAACCACTGGCCAAGTTGCTCCTAGTGCCAGAAAAGGCCATATCACCAAATCAACGCCATACGGTGTGATTGAACAAAACGTTCACGCCTTGATGTTGGCCCTCACTCAAGGAGCGACCTTCGTGGCCCAGGGTTTTGCCGGCAATGTGTCCCAGGTGACACAACTGATCACTGCCGGTATGAAGCACAAAGGCTTTTCTTTAATCAATGTACTCCAACCCTGTGTTTCTTTTAACAAAACCAATGACTATAGTTACTACTTCAAACACACTTATCAGCTCCAAGGTCATGATGCTGGCAGCTTCAATCACGCCCTAGACAGAGCCAAAGACGTGATGGATGAACGTTTTCCTTTGGGCATCCTTTATCAGGTGGACAAGCCGACCTTTCACGACCAGCTACCGCAGCTAGGCAAGCAGTCGCTGGTTGATAGTGCACGCATTAAGTTGTCCGAAAAATCGATAGTGGTCGAGTTTTGTTAGGAAGAGAGTAAAATAGAAAATATGAATGTTAAAAAATTGTCCATTGCTGTAGTTTTGTTTTGTATTTTGAGCTCGTTCTACATTATTGGGTTCAAGCAGCCCAATGTAGTTAGTCAGAAGCTGGGTGCTCGATTTTCAAATCGAGTTGGTGTCATATCACCCACACCCAAACCCACTTTGACAGTCGATCAACAAAATACGTTTATTGCCAATAAAGAAAAGACATATCTTTTGGAGGATATTGTTTCTGGAGTAAGGCATGAACAACAGATAAAACAAAACGAAATGGTTAACTATTTTACATTTAAAAGAACATATCCTAGATATGACCTGATTGATACAAAAACTAAAGCCGAACCATTTCAGCATGAGTGGTTTATTGTTTTGGGCAAGAACTCATATCAGTTGGAAACTCCAGGTAAGTATGCCACGATAACAGGTTATGAAATTATTTCCAAACACGAATTGGATAAATATGAAGATTTGGGCATGATGGGACGCACAGCGTTGGTGGGGGAAGATGTTAGTTTTTTGGTCATTAAATCTGAAAACAACATTCCAGTAGCGGGAACCCTTGATTCTAATAAAGTTCCAACTGCGACTATGTATGATGGCTACACGTGGCAAAAAATTGCATTCTTGGGTCCGATGTATAAGTCAATGGGCATGGAACTGGTTCCAGGCGAAGGAAAGGTAGATGTTCAATTAACAGAAAATACTACTTTTGATGGAAATCTAATTGATTACCATGACATCAGTGTTGTTGGTTATAATGAACAACGCCTGTTAGTTGATTATCAAAATTTGGGTAACTTTGCTCAAGTATTCTTAGTTTTTTCACCAAAAACCGGCCGTGTAGTTCAGAAAATGGAGTTTAACTGATTTTTATGTTATACTATCGCCCGTTAGTAGTTAAGTTTCTTTTGAAATAGTCTCCCCAACCTTCTTGAATTAACCTTCTGAAGTCACTGCGTGGCACTATTGATTTGGAAACTGCAGGTCCCAGTTGGGACAAGGAGTTTTTATGCAGGCGTCACAAGATGCCAACCCACGCAAGCTATTCGTGGGCAATTTGTCGTATCACACGACAGACGCGCAGTTGCGCGAGTATTTTGGCCAGTATGGTGAGCTGGAAGAGGTCAATCTAGTTAAGGACAGGTTTACTGACCGGTCCAAAGGTTTTGCCTTCATTACTTTCAAAGACGAAGCTATGGCTCAAGCTGCCATTGAGGCGACCAACGGTGTTGATTTCGATGGTCGAGCTCTGGTAGTTAACGTGGCTCGTCCTCCCGCGCCAAGAGAGTTTGGCGGCGGCAACCGCTCTGGTGGTGGCCGACCCTGGCAACGCGATAACAATCGTGGCGGCTATGGTGGCGGTGGCGGTGGCTACAAGCGTGACTTCGGTCGCGACCGTGGCTCTTATGGTGAGTAATCACATAGTCACTTGAAAAAGAAAACCCCGCCAACAGGCGGGGTTTTTTGTGGTTTCGTCCAGCGTTTTATCCAGATTATTAGCACTCTCATACTTATACTGCCAAGTTTAACATATTAGCAGACAGTGTCAAGTACTGCTAATATGTCTGGTACACAAATCTAATTGATACATCAAGACAAAAACTACAACAAAATCTATCATATAATATCAAAACATTACTAAACTACTCAATTTTAGTTAACCAATCAGTCGGCAACTCGACTTTTTGCCAGGTTTTACCATCGAGTTGATCCAGAGTAAATGGTCCCATTTGAGTCCTGATTAATCGTTTTACCTCATACCCTACTCTTTCCCACATCCGGCGCACCAGCCGATTACGACCTTCATTCACGCTTAACTCATACCAGGTAGAGTCTGAATTCTTATCCAGCTCCTTCAAGTCAAGTGGCTTGGCCCAACCGTCTGACAACTTGACGCCAGACTGCAAATGGTCAAGCGCCGATTGGCTGGGCTGGCGATCAAGTTGGACTTGATAGGTTTTATTCACTTCAAACTTGGGGTGAGTCAAGCGGTAAGCCAGATCGCCATCGTTGGTCAAGAGCACCAAACCCTCACTGTCTTGATCCAGCCGACCGACAGGATAAAGTTTAGTGTCTAACACTGGGAGCAGAGACAAAATAGTCGGCCTGTTGAGCTCGTCGTTGGTAGTGGTAATCACACCTCTGGGTTTATCGACTAGATAATACATTTTTTTAGTTTGATCAGTCACGACTTGACCTGCTATCTGTACCAGGTCACCAGTCGGGTCAATTCTTTGGCCAATTTTGGCCACAACTGCGTTGACCGTGACTTGACCTGATACAATCAGTTCCTCCGACTTACGCCGAGAGGCCACACCAGCAGTGGCTAGAAATTTTTGGAGTTTAATTGTTTGATTTGGCATGTCAAAATACAAACGGTCAACATATGAAGACTTTAATTTTTTCCGACACCCACTTTTCCAGTCGATTTGACCAGTCTCGCTGCAATTATATCGCCTCTTTGATCAACCAGGCAGACCAAGTCATTATTAACGGTGATTTTTGGGATATGTACCAGTCCAGTTTTGATCAGTTTTTCAATTCAAGTTGGAGCCAGTTGTTTCCCTTACTCTCAACCAAACAAACAGTGTATTTATTTGGCAATCACGATCCACAATCCCAGAGCGATGAGAGGATCAAAACTTTTTGTCAAAAAACCGGCCTATCTCACATTTTAGAGAGTGGCAATAAGAAGTTTTTTATAGAACATGGCGATACTTACGTTCCCAGAGTAGATTATCATTATCCCCAGATCATACAGTTTATCAACCAACACTTGGCTTGGCTACCCCGTTTGGCGCTTAAAATCACCCTGATTCCTATAGTTCAATTTCAGTTGCAAAAACCCTGGCATATCGCCGCTCAAACTAAATTGCGTCGCCATGTGCAGCAAGTTATCAAGCAGTCCTCGTTATCAGACAAAATGACTCAAATCGAGTGTTTTATTTATGGTCACTGTCATTTGCCTTTATTTATGCCCGAGGAAAAAATTTGTATCGTCGGTGGATTTCTATCTGGCAGAGCCAATTACTTGATCATAGAAGACGGTCAGATGCGACATTTTCAAGAAAAATATGATTGAACCTAACTGGTTGGTGATTAAATCAGATAGTGGTCTGAAAAATAAACTCATGATGCGGGAGAAGGTGATTGATACCACGCGTCACTTTTTCAAAAGCCAAGGCTTTCATGAAGTCGAGACCCCGCTTTTGGTCAAAAATCCTGGTACAGAACCCTACTTGGAAGTTTTCAAAACAGAGTTAAAAATTCAAAATCAAACATCACAACCAGCTTTTTTGACTACCAGCCCAGAGTTGTTGATGAAAAAATTACTAGCTGGCGGCCTGGGCAGTATTTTTCAAATCTGTAAAAGTTTCCGCAATGATGAAGGGATAGGTGATTTACACAACAGTGAGTTTACGATGCTGGAATGGTACCGGACGCCTGGTGATTACTTGGACATTATGCGGGATTGTGAAGGTTTGTTGAGCAGTGTTTACGATGCAACTCACAATTTTGACCAAACTCAAACTAAATCAGCCAGATTATTAAGTTATCATGGTAAAACTTATGATTTGACTCCGCCTTTTGGCAGAGTGAGATTGCCAGATGCCTTCACTCAATATGCCGGTGTATCGTTAAATGATTTACTTGATGAAATCAAACTGCCCCAGATTGCTCACCAAAAGGGCTATGGTTTGTCTATGGATTTAACGTGGGAAGAAGCCTACTCTTTGATTTTGACCAATGAGATTGAACCTCACTTAGGCCAAACCAGACCAACATTTTTATATGACTATCCCTTGGCTCAAGCCGCTTTATCCAAACCTTGTGCCGATGATCCCAGATTTGCCCAGCGGTTTGAGTTGTACCTAGCAGGAATGGAGTTGGCCAATGCTTTTTCCGAGCTGGTTGATGCAGATGAGCAAGAACGGCGTTGTCAGCAAGATTTGGTTGAGCGCAAAAGGTTGGGCAAAACAGAGTATGACTACGATCGCGAATTCATTGCGGCTCTGCGTCAAGGCATGCCGGAAACGGGTGGCATCGCACTGGGGGTGGATCGGTTAGTTATGTTGATGGCAGATGCTGGTAGTATGGAGGAAGTTTTGTTTTTTCCGCAAGGCCAAATGTTTGGTTAGAGTGGTTTAATTGAATTAACGGCATTTATCAGTTCATCAATAGTTTCTTTATCAGACCTTTCAATATCTGTGTATCGAAACAAGTCTGATGTTTGGATGGTTAGTTGGTTTGATCCATCAAGAGCTACAACCATGTAATCTTTATAGTTCTTATATGCAAATAGCCATGGGAATTCAAGATTCTGTCTTTTTTCGTCACTCCACTCTTTGATATACTTGATTTCTACTTTTGCACCTCTGATAGTTGGTAGATTTTCAAGAGTAGAAATTGTTTGGTTGTAATCAAAATACGTTTGTCCGTCTACCATCGCTTTTGGACCAAGCACAAATACAAGAACTCCTGATTTTTGAGGCACAATGCTAAAAAAAGCTAACTTTGGATTAAAAATTATATTGGACAAACTACATTCAACTCGCTGTGAGTCAGTTACGCGAAATGGCAAGAGTTTGGGTTCAATATTTCCAATATCGAAATGTGGACAGGTAGTAATCAGCCATTTAGAAAAAGCATCCATGTCATTGTATTGAATCACCGATTCATCAATGAGTACCTTTGTTTCATTATTTAATGTCTTTTGTGGGCTTTGACTGATTAAGTAATTTGTAACTTTAGTTTTAAACTCATCAGGTGACATAAAACCATAGTTAAATGGTTTTGGAGTAGGTTGTTGACTGGCTGAAACAACTATTTGTGTGGTGGATGCAGACTGTTGAATAGAAGTTGGAACAACAGTTGCCGTTTGAAGGTCATTTTTTTCTGTAGTCAATCTTTTTTCATTATTACTTGCAGAGGTTTTCCAAATTATTAACGACAGAACTGTTGAGATAACAACAAAAACACCAACTATGCAGTAAAGAAAAAATGTTTTTTTTCGTAAAGAATTAACAACCGAGGTTTCTATTGGCAGATTTTGGTTGGTTTGAGTAGTATTACCCTCAAGCTCGCTCATGATTGCTATTATGATAGCAACATAGGCAGATCCAAACAACTGTTATTTTTTTGTCTTGGTGGTGTTCGATGCTTTTCTAGCGTGCTAAAATACCTCTTGTATGTCCACCATCAAAGCCGGCAATATCCGCAAGGGTACTTACATTTTGTTCAAAAACGAGCCGCATCTAGTCACCAAAACTGACTTCATGAGCCCTGGCAAGGGGTCGGCCGTGATGCGGGTACGTTATAAAAGTGTCAAAACCGGCAATACCCAGGAGTTTACTCATAAATCGACCGAGAGTGTGGAAGAGCTGGACGTCAGTTCCCGCCGCATGCAGTATCTTTATCACGACAGCGATGAAGTAGTGTTGATGGATCCGGGTACTTTTGAACAACTTTCTGTCAAAGCCACACTGTTGGAAGATAAACTAGACTTACTGACTCCAGAACTGGAAATGTATGTTTTGCTATATGAAGATCAAGCCATCGGGGCCAGTTTGCCACCCAAAGTTAAACTCAAAGTCACTCACGCTGACAGCGCCGTAGCTGGTGATACTGTCGGTCAAGCCCGCAAAGAAGTGGAGCTAGAAACAGGCATGACTGTGATGGCCCCTTTGTTTGTTAAGACCGGTGACGTGTTGTTGATCGACTCTGACACCAAAGTTTACGTCTCTAGGGTTTAATTTTTTTAGCTTAAATTTAATTCGTGTTCGATTCTCAATAACCGATTGTATTTGGCCAATCGCTCTCCCCTATCTGGTCCACCAAAGTTACAGTAGTCGGCAGCTGTGCCTACTGCTAGATCGGCGATAAAATCATCATTGGTTTCACCTCCCCGGTGAGAGATGATAGTTTTTAAATTATTTTGTTTGGATAGTAAAATCGCCCGCAAAGTTTCTGTCACTGTACCCACTTGATTAACTTTAATTAGTGAAGCATTGATAGCTTTTTTATCAATGGCTGTTTGAATCAGATTGGTGTTGGTTACAATCAAGTCGTCACCGACAATCATTAATTTTTGGCCAAACTGTTGGTTGAATTTACTCCAATCATCCCAGCCGTGTTGCTCAAAAATATCTTCCAGTGACATGATGGGGTATCGCGCTACCCAATCAGAGATTTGCTGATGCCATTCTTGTGGCGTCAGAGTGCGGTTTTGTTCACTTTTCAAGACATAATGTCCTTGGTCAAAAAACTCTGAAGCTGCCACATCCAGAGCCAGCATCATCTTTTCACCAGGGTTGTATCCAGCTTGTTGACAGGCCTGGATGATGAGCTCGATTGCTTCTTGGTTGCCTTGCAGTTGTTGTGGGGCAAAAGCCCCTTCATACCCGACGCCGGTATCAAAACCTTTTTGATGATTGAGCTGCATCAGGGTATGGAAAATTTCACTACCTGACCGCAACATGTTATGGAAATTGGCAAATTGAGCTTGAGTGGGCACGATCATGAACTCTTGTACATCGGTAGCCCAGTCACCATGCCTGCCCCCTTCCATGATCAGGATCAGTGGTGTGGGCAGACGTGGCTGATCAGTTTGTGACAGCGACTGAATATAGCGATACAGAGGTTGTTTTTGACTCCTAGCTGCGGCGCGACAGACGGCCATAGAGACACCCGTCATACAGTTACCGCCCAGTTTAGACTTATTGGCGGTGCCGTCAGCTTCAATCATCAAACTATCGATGCTGTGTTGATCGTAGGCGTCATGACCTCTGACCAAATCGGCCAACACAGTATTAACTATTTCCACTGCTTGGATTACACCTTTGCCACCATAACGCAGCTTATCACCATCGCGTAGTTCTATGGCTTCAGCTTCACCGGTGGAAGCCCCGGACGGTACTCCAGACAGGGCCACAGTGCCATCAGCCAACGTCACAGTCACTTCAAGAGTGGGATGACTATTGGAATCAAGGATTTCTTGGGCAGTCAGGGCAGATATCTGCATGAGTATAAATTACCACACCAGCCGGTATCCTGTATACTTGGATGTATAGATATGGCAGACAATCAATTGGTAGCCCAAGTCTGGCAAGAGCTTCGTTTGTTGGCCAAACCTGGCAAAGACTTAGTTTATGCTCGGTTTTTTAAAACTGGTCCTGGCCAGTACGGTGAAGGTGATAAATTTTTGGGTGTCACAGTACCACAGATCCGCACTGTAGCCAAAAAATTGGCAACAAACACTTCTCTTGATGACATTTCAGATTTACTCAATCACGCTTATCACGAAATGCGACTCTTGGCTTTAATCACTTTGGTTTATCAGTTTGTCAAAATGTCACCTGTCCAGCAAAAGGCGGTTTTTGAGTTCTATTTAGCCAATACAGATAAAATCAATAACTGGGATTTGATTGATTTGTCGGCGCCCAATATCGTCGGCAGTTATTTGTGGAACAATCAATCTTTGTTGCCTGTGTTGGACAAGTTATCATCGTCACAGTCACTGTGGGAGAAACGTATAGCCGTGCTGGCCACCTATACTTTTATTCGCCGGAATGAATTTAAGCATACGCTGAAACTGGCTAAAAAATTACTTAAAGATCCTCACGATTTAATTCAAAAAGCAACGGGCTGGATGTTGCGCGAGATTGGCAAACGGCAACGCGCAGTTTTAATTCAGTTTTTGGATGAAAATGTAACCAAAATGTCAGCTACGGCTTTATCATACGCTACTGAACACTTGCCCATTTCAGAGCGTCACGCCTACCAACTCCAGCGACGTTTGGCCAGAAAATAAGGTACTATGAACGACTCTATCAATGAAAAATTAAAAAAAGTCACGGTAATCGGTGGCGGAACTGGCACATTTGTGGCTCTAACCGGCTTGAAGAAATACCCGCTAGATTTGGCCGTAGTAGTTAGCATGATGGATTCCGGCGGCTCGACTGGCCGGTTGCGCGATCAACTGGGTGTCTTGCCACCAGGTGACGTGCGTCAGTGTTTGGTGGCTTTATCTGACACGACTGATATTTGGCGCCAACTTTTTTTGTATAGATTTGAATCAGGCGATTTAAAAGGTCATAACTTTGGTAATATTTTGTTGTCGGCACTGGAAAAAGTCACCACCAACTACCAAGAAGTAATTAATACAGCCAGTCAAATTTTGCACACCCGGGGCCAAGTTTTACCGGTGACTTTTGAGAAAACCAAACTGTGTGCTCGCTACGATGACGGTTCGGTCATCAGCGGTGAAGGATTGGTTGATGAAAATCACGACCCGCACAAAAAAATTCACAAGATGTATTTGGAGCCAGAAGTTTGGGCTACACCGGTTGCTTTAAAACGTTTAATTGACTCCGACTTTATCGTAATTGGACCAGGTGATTTATATACCAGCATCATTCCAGTACTGCTGACCAGCGGTGTTCAAGCTGCGCTTAGCCAAACCAAGGCCCAATTAATCTTTGTCATGAATTTAATGACCAAAATAGGACAAACAACTGGATATACAGCGCAAAAACATCTTGACGTTTTAACAGAATATTTAGGAAGAAAACCCGAAATTGTCATCATGAACGATGCTACATTGCCAACTGATATTTTGACTTGGTATCAAAAGAATTTAGAACAAAATGTCATCAATGATATTAAAAATATACCCAACTTAAAAGTCGTTGAGGCAGATTTGATTGACACCAAACCGGTAGTTCAAAACTCAACTGATGCACTCACACGCAGTATCTTACGTCACAATTCTGACAAGTTGGCTCAAGTTTTATTTAATTTGATGAATGAGTAAGTTGGGCTGATGTCTAAACTTGGAAAGCAGATGAAACGAAGTGGTAATCATCTGTCATTTACGATAGGATGGTAATCACCTTGCCCCACTCCACTGTTTTACCACCGCCACCTTCTTTACGCGCTTCGCTCGGGCCTTCATTTGTGTTACTAGGATTGGCTCTAGGTAGTGGAGAATTGATTATGTGGCCGTATTTGGCTTCACGCTGGGGCTTGGGTTTATTGTGGGGGGCTTTACTAGGGATCAGTTTGCAGTATGTGTTAAATACTGAAGTCATGCGTTATACCTTAGCTTGGGGCGAAAGTGTGTTTGTGGGTTGGCGCAAATTATGGCGCTGGTTGCCGGTTTGGTTTATTATTTCTACCGCTATTCCTTGGTCGATACCTGGCTTTTCTAGTGCTTCATCAGCTATTTTGGTGCACTTGATTCCTGGTTTGCCCCAACAATGGGTGGGTATTTGTTTGTTGTTTTTGGCCGGTATTTTATTATCCAGTGGCAAGTCTTTATATCAAACTTTGGAAAAAACCCAAAGAATAAGCATTTTCATCAGTGTCGGCTTTGTGTTAATTATAACTTTAATTATCACTAATCAATTAGATTGGCGGGCGGCGATCAATGGTTTGATGGGTGTGGGTGAAGGGTGGCGGTTTTTTCCTCCAGCCGTCAGTTTGTTGTCTTTTTTGGGAGCTTTTGCTTACGCTGGAGCCGGTGGTAATTTAAACTTAGCTCAATCCTACTATGTCAAAGAAAAAGGTTTGGGTATGGGAGCGTACTTGCCCAAAATATCTTCCATTTTTGATGCAACTCATCCCCCTCATGTTTTAACCGGTCAGATTTTTGAGGGTAATTCCAGCAATCATGCCAAATGGCGTCAATGGTGGAAGCTAATCACTCAAGAACACTTGATTGTGTTTTGGGGATTGGGCTTGATCAGTATTATTTTTCTGTCAGTTTTGTCCTATCACACTACTTTTGGTCAAACTGATATTGCCTCTGGCAATCTGCAATTTTTGTTACTTGAAGCCCAACTCATCGGTCAACAGACCCTACCTATGATGCGTGTTATCTTTTTGCTCATAGGCGTACTGATGCTTTATACGACTCAAATCGGGGTTTTGGAATCATCGGCCAGGATCGTGTCAGAAAACTTGGTTTTATTAACCAAACCATTAACTTATCCGGTGAAGATGACCAAGGTTTTTTATGCAGTTTTATGGTTTCAAATTGTCGCTGGTATGATCGTGATAGGGCTTGGGTTTAACGAGCCCCAGTTTTTATTGATTCTGTCAGCTGTGTTAAATGCGGCTGCCATGTTGGTTGCTTTTGGTTTAATTTTATTGCTCAATACCAAAAGTTTACCTAAGTTAATTCGGCCTAGTTGGGGTAAGGCATTGGCATTGGTGTGTGGTGTGGTTTGTTTTGGTTACTTATTGGTTTTAACTTTGGTTTCTTAAACTGTATAATTCTTTTTAAGCTGGATATTTTATGTGGTTCATCTTCGCTTTATCATCGGCAATAATTTATTCTTTCAGAAGCATTCTGGAAAAAAAGTATCTACAGCGGGTTAATCCTTATATTTTAGCTTTGGCCGTCAGATCGTTTGCTCTACCTCATTTATAGTGCCATATATTCTGGGCATTGCTAGTTTTCCTGTTTTGACAGAAATACCTCTGCGTTTTTGGACATCAGTATTTTTTGTCTCACTCATCTCTACCCCTTTGGAAATGATTCTTTTTTATAAAGCTTTGCAAAAGGAAGAATTGAGTTATGTTGTGCCCTTACTAGGCCTTGGTCCGCTACTGACTACTCTGGCCAATAGCTTGGTTTTTCATGAGCTACCCAGTGCTTGGGGGTTGCTGGGCATGATGATTATTATTTTTGGTTTGTACACACTTAATATCCAGAAACAGGGAGAAAATTTTTGGGCGCCATTTAGACATTTAGTAAAAAATCAAGCGTTTAAGTACATATCATTGATGTTGATTTCTTACTCTATCGGGGTTGTGATTGATAAGATGGCAATCACTTCTTCTGATGTTTATTTTTACGCACTGGTTAATTATCTGTTTGTTTCGATTGCGCTTTATGTTATAGCCAGAATCAAAGCTCAAAATCATTTCGGTCAACTTAGAGCCAATTTTAAACCATTTATGCTGATTGGCTTGGTGGTGGCCGGTTATACTTGGTTAAGATTTGCGGCTTTGGAGTTGGAAAATGCCGGATACGTATCGGCTGTATTGTCAACCAGTGTCATATTTTCTATCGTCCTAGGATTACTATTCTTTGGGGAAAATAAAGCTATGCGGAAACTATTTGTGGGTATAGTGATTTTGATTGGTTTGGCCGTGATTAAGATTTATGGATAGGAACTGTAAGCAAGTGTTGTTTGGTTGACACTACCACCTAGCAGTGTATTGAAATGTTCCTACATGCATAGGTGATCCATTGGGATCATAAATTATCGCAAATTTGTCACTTATAGTAATTTTATTACCACTCGGTCGTCTCAAAATTTCTAAAAGTTTAACTACTCCACCATTAGTATAATATCTCCATACATTTTCATTCACTCTCACAACATGAATTTTTTCTCCATCACCTTCGCCTAAATCTGCCATAAATTCAAAATCAGTGAACTGGTCGGGGTTTTGGTCATCCCACGTTTTTCCTTGTGGGAAAAGTGTAACAATTTTTGCGTCAATTATTGGATAAACACCAACTGTTCTTACTTCAATATTGTTATCGAATCGTCCTATTTCGTCTCTGTTTTGGTCTTCTGTTACTGTTGGTATAACTTTTTGGTCAACTAGCAATTTTTCATTACCAGATTTTTGATCACAGGTGTAAATCATTTTATCTATACTTAAAGGTTTAAAACTATCAAAAAAAGACACAAATCACCCCCTTTTAATTTTGGTTTGATTCTCTTCTTCTTCTTCTTCTTTGTCAAGATTAATTTTTGTCGAAATGCTAAAAAGGGGTATTTGGTACAGAGTTATTTTTGTAACGCAACAACTGAATATGGGCCAATTAGTGCTTCTGAATGATAATCCAAAGAGCAAGCTATGTTTCGAAAACCAATGCGCATCATTAGCTCTGTGATGGAGTTCTCCGCCGGTTCAGGATAACCAATGCGGAGTAGTTTCTGACTATCAGGTATCATTAATAGCGCAAGTCCTTCAGGAGTCAACCACTGATGAATTCGACGCAGATACACTATATTTTTCCAACGTTGTGCTGATATGCTGTTTAAACCACCTCCGCCTCTACTCATTAGTAAATCAGCTTTTCCATTCACTTGAACCCAACTATCAATTTTTCGCAGTGTGGCCAACCGTTTCAAATCACCGTAGACACAGTTCACTCTGAGGTTGTCATTACATTTTTCAGAGTATTTTTCATCATATGGGTCACAAACAGCCAGTCCCCTTGCATCTGCCCCACTTAACATTCCGTACTTACTGTTTTTGTCCGGAAACATAGAATTAATGCAGCTGGCGAAGTCATTAGGTCAATAATGCGGGGTTGAGTAGATGATTTCAACTTATTTAAAGCTTCAATTACGAAGGGTGCATCTAGTCTGCCAAAATCAAGCCAGTAGTGATCAAATGAGCTATTAAAAGCGTGCCATCTATCT
>CAZIBX010000010.1:0-15409 GCA_964537615.1 uncultured Pseudomonadales bacterium | reverse complement strand
AAACTACTATGAAAACACTCATCAAAACAATTATCCGCCAGCCCAGTTTGATGTTTGGGTTGGTTGCGATGGTGTTGGTGGGAGTAGGGTTGCTGGCTGTACTAGTTCTCTCTAGAAATACCAGTGAAAACCGATCCAAAGCGGCTGTCGATCAATTTGACGGGCGAGTGTACTTTAAGCCTACGGAACAAGATAGCGTGCCATCTACCAAAGACGTGCTGGAAATGATTCCAGTTGCAGGTGTCAACGAATCAGTGGTGGGAAAGACAGATATTAAAATTGATGTCAGCGAACCGATTATTGGAGCAGATGTGGTTCTGCGTATCGGACCAGAAAACCTTAACATCATTGAGGTCGTCAACTTTGTTCCCAACTCCGGACTATTTGGTGGAGTGAGTCTGGTTTCCCCACCTTTAGAAGGTGGCAAAATTCCGGTTGATACAAACGGTAGGATGAGACTTTTAGTTGCCACCAACAAACGGTTGACTGTTGTCGGTAGTGAACGGAATTTAGGTAACTTGCAGATCAAGTTTAAAGGTCCAGCTCCCACTCAAGCGACGTTAAATAATTTTCGGAGCAAAATTATCATTGAATCAGTTAAGTTGATCAAACAGAACGAAATTGTTAGCTTGCCCAACCCATCGGCGAGCTACAGTACTGTAGATTCAGGATACAAAGGTACCTTGTATTTGCAATATGCCTTGCCAAACCAGGCAGCTTCAGCTTTGGGTACCTGTCAGTGCAGTGGCGGCACCGTTACAGCCGCAGCCAATCGTTGTGCCACCAACTCTCAAGCAGTTTGCGTAGCAGCCAATGCTTGTGGTTGTGTCCAGACTATCAATTGTTCAAACTTGCGCATGACCGACATCAACCGCGTCGAAATCCCAAGATATACTATTGGACAAACAGTTGGCTTTAAGTTTACTATGAATAGTACTGGTCAAACTCCATCCAACCAATGGGACTCTAGGTTGCGCATAGCTCAAGTCAAAAACAATGCATTGCAGGAGTTTGTGTCACTAGGCTCAAGAAGGTTTGATCCATTTAATCCATCTACTCTAGTGCAAGATTTGCCGTTTGGATCCAGCAGTTGGATTGGCGTTGGTCAGCTCCAGTATGCACTTAATTTCAAGCATCCCATTACTATTACGGATGGTACTACAAACTACGAACGACAACTGTGGTGTGATACAGGCGCCCAGTGGAAAGTCACTGATACCAATGGTGTGCAAGACCCCAACTACACTGTATCCGATGCAAACCCAGCTGCCAAATGTACAAATACTTGTTACTTTGGTACAGAAGTGGTCAGCGGTTCTACCCCGACGCCTACCACTGGTCAGCCAGCCACAACCAACACTCCGACACCTATTCCGCCCGGAGCTACCAATACACCCACTCCGGTGAACACCGCAACTCCCACACCAGTTGCGACTTTGCCACCAGTCACCAAAACCCCTACGCCTCTACCTACGCTGACTTTTGACTAGACGATCTCAAAGCGACCTGTGTGTTGTTGTGTTGGTTTGATTGGTGTTTTTCGCTTTTCTTGAGACAGAAAATTCTTGTACAATACGCCTATTACTTTAATAGAAAGTTGTTGTGCAACTATCAGTCAAACAGGATATCAAGTATCTCGCCCAACTTCGCCATAGTTGTGAGCATGTTTTAACTCAAGCTATGCACAAGCTTTATGGAGCTGAAGTTGTTGTCATGGCCATGGGCCCAGCTACTGATGACGGCTTTTACTTCGACTTTGACGTCAGTCTTAGTCCTGATGGAGAGCATAAGGTTAAAATCTCCGAGGAAATTTTCCCAGAGATAGAAAAAGCCATGAGTCGCATTATCCAGAGTGATCTCCCCATCACTCGTCATGAAATTGAACCAGCAGAAGCTCGCCAACTTTTCGCCGACAATCCATACAAACAAGAGTGGCTGGACGAGATCGTAGCCAAAGGGGAAAAAGCCACGGTTTACTGGACTGGTCAGCCCGACCCAACAGCTCTTCAAAAAGGCCAGAGTTTTGTCGATTTGTGTAAAGGGCCACATGTGGAGAGAACAGGCGAAATTAAGGCCTTCAAACTGCTGTCAGTGGCTGGCGCATACTGGCGGGGTGATGAGAAAAACAAAATGCTGACTCGGATCTATGGTACGGCTTTCAGTAGTCAAAAAGACCTGGATCAATTTTTGACTCAATACGAGCAGGCCAAGCTACGGGATCATCGCAAGTTGGGCAAAGAAATGGATTTATTTACTTTTTCCGAACTAGTAGGAGGTGGCTTACCTCTTTGGACTCCCAAAGGCACAATGTTGAGAAACTTATTAGACAACTATGTTTGGCAGTTACGCTTGGAAAAAGGCTACCAAAAAGTTACGATTCCGCACATAACATCACGCGCTTTATATGAAACAAGCGGGCATTGGGCTAAGTTTGCCAACGACTTATTTAAGATTACCACCAGAGAAGGTCATGAGTTTGCTATGAAGCCCATGAACTGTCCGCATCACACTCAAATATATGCCCATTTACCCAGGTCGTATAAAGATTTACCCCAACGCTATGCCGAAACCACGATGGTTTATCGCGATGAGCAATCTGGTGAGCTCAACGGCTTGTCACGTGTCCGTTGTATTACTCAAGATGATGCTCATGTCTTCTGTCGAGAGATAGACTTAAAAAGAGAGGTCTTTGCCATTTGGGATATTATCGAAAAATTTTACCAAGCCTGTGGGTTTCCTCAACTGCAACTGCGGTTATCACTGTCAGATCCAGCTCATATGGAAAAATACTTGGGTAGTCGAGAAACTTGGTTAAAAGCCGAGGCACAGTTGCGCGACTTTGCGGCGGAAAGAGGGGTGGAGTTTACACAAGTAGAGGGAGAAGCTGCGTTTTATGGTCCCAAACTGGACTTTATGACCCATGACTCTTTGGGCAGAGAATGGCAAGTCGCCACAATTCAAGCCGATCGTAACATGCCTGAACGTTTTGATTTAACATGTGTTAATGAAACAGGTGACAAAGAACGCATTGTGATGATTCATGCCGCTATTATGGGTTCGATTGAAAGATTTATTTCAATTTTAATCGAGCATCACGCTGGCAAGTTTCCGCTGTGGCTAGCACCAACTCAAGTTTTAATTTTGCCGATTACCAGTGATCAAAATCAATATGGTCAAACAGTACTGACTAAGTTACAAGTAGCCGGATACCGGGCTGAAATAGATTTACGTCCAGAACGAGTGCAGGCTAAGATCCGTGATGGCCAGCTGCAAAAAGTACCATTTATGTTGATCGTGGGTGGTCGTGAAGCCACCGCTGATCTGGTAGCGGTCAGACACCGCGATGATGGTGACTTGGGCACTCAAACAGTTGACTCATTTATTGATCAACTGCGGTCACTAAGTCCACAAAGTTAATCTACAGTCAAAAAAATCAACTTGGTTTAAGTAACCTAAGCAGGTTCGTGTAAGTGGAAGTGCGTCTGGCATTTCCTACCAACGTGGTGACTATAAATGAGTGCAACTGATTGATTAGGGCAACTACTTGATCATGGCAGTGGGGTGATTCTTACATTCTTGACGTAAAACACTGTTGCATTGGATCGGGAAATCACTCTCAATGCCGAACTGCCGAAGGCATTAAGTTGTGAGATGGTTATAGACACATTTTGCCAGGTTGATCCAGCTGAAACAGTGTTGGAAAAAACAGTCACATTGGACGCGATATTGGTGAGGCGTAGACTTGCGCTCCCTTTTTCAACATAAATATCTGCTTCTAATTTGTATTTCCTGGATGGGTCTAAGTTGATCTTTTGGTATATCCCAGTGCTATTGGTATCAGCGATCACTTTTTGAAATTTCTGATTGTTGGTGCCATTGACTACATCATATCTAGACGCGTTGGTGTTATCTCCAGTCCGAATCCAGTATGGAGCAATTGTGCCTAGTAAGCATTGAGTACCAGAAATCACTTTTTGATATAAGTTGCTAGTTGTTCCAATTCCCAATAGCAATGGGTTACAGGTGGTAACTGGTACGTTACAGATATTTTGTGTTGATCCAGTCCAGAGAGCATTGGGTGTGCCAGTAAAATTGCCGTTATTTACTATCCCAGCAATGGGTGTGTTGGTAGGAGTAGGTGTAGCTACTCTGGTGGGTGTGGGAGTGGCTGTGGGCGCGCGAGTGGGAGTAGGAGTTGAAGTTGGAGTGTTAGTGGGGGTAGGTGTGACAGTGACACAAAGTCCGTTGACACAGGCATAACCAGTCATGCTACATCGACCGTCACCGTAAACATGTTGACACAACCCCAGAGATGGAATCCAAATTTGACAAATCGGGCATATCCCTAATGTGGGTGTCGGTGTGATGGTTGGAGTAGGAGTGGGCGTGCTAGCAGCAGTCGGGGTAGGCGTAGGGGAAGCGCAAGTATTTTGTTCCTGACTTACGTAGTTAGCAATCAGTGATTTATACTTCTCTCCCAGAGGAGTGAGTTGTTGGTTAGTGCGATCGACCAAAGCTACTTCAGCATGAAGAAATGGATTGGCAGGTCCACCAAGATCGTTTTTCCAAGCTGAAAACACATACCAAGCCCATTTTTGAACTAGGCGGTTGGCATCACTGGATAGACCGATATTTGAGTCTTTGGCGGTGACCATATAGTTCATAGCTGATTCCATGAATGGACGGTGATCTCTTTGTAGGCCGAAGGGACTCATTTCTTTAATGTACAAATCTCGATCTTGGAGGCCGAGATATTTCATGGCTGTCCTGGTCATGATCATCGAATCAGCCAAAAGCGTGACGTTGTATTCATTTGGGTATTGAAACACACCACTTCTATCACAAAAAGTGTAAGCATGGGCTACGACAAAATCTGGAAGCTGTGACTCTCCGTAGCGTGTTTTAATATCGTTGATGTAAGTTGTGAAGTACGACAAACCAGGCCAGGCGAGCCTGCCATAAAGTGTTGTAGTAGTATTTAGACCGAACAAAGTATTGGGAGAGTTGATGTTGTATGGCATGCACCCTGCACTACCTAGTTCTAAGTCAGGGTGATCGGCGTATCTGGGAAATTTCATATTGGGTTGAATGACAGATCCAGTGCCTACTCGAAAGTTTTTACCCACTGTTTGGCCGATAGACTTAATACAGTCGCGCCAACCTATGAAAAAGTCAGCATATTCAGTCGGAGTCATGCCTCGTGCTATCGGTGTAGCATTTCGGTTAAAATCCCAGCCGATTTCGTTGCCGACCGACCACCCCATACCGTCTGGAAAGTATTGGGGGGAACTCATGACTTTATTTTTCAATTCATCACAAGCTACCTGCATATAACTAGGACCGGGGAATCCGTTATACCAATCTACATTACCAACTACGCCCATAAAGTCGTGACCTTGCCGGTATCCACCAGCACTTGCACTGCCGGTTGACCAATCAGAGTACCACCCAGTACCCAGACTAAGAGCTGGAGCACTGAAGTAGTCGATGTTGGGTTGGCAGTTGGGACCAGCGTCGTTGTTGGCGCAAATTTGACGAGCAAAGCCGAATCCGAATCGACTCTTCATGTTGTATTTGCCATCAATGACTGGTTGACATGTGGCCGGAGAAACTGAACCGTCAGTGGCTTTAACTTGAGACAGTACGCTTTGAGCTTGGACTGTCAGCATCAACAATGCGTACAGACCGGTTGCAAAAACAGCAGTCAGTACTATTTTTGGTGAGATGGGGTGAAGAGATATCATAATCGTTAAAAACCAGCCGATCTTTACTATACTTTAATGTATCATGAGCACAACTTAACAGTCAATCAGGAATTGTGTTGCCAAACACCAAACCAATAACTAGGCTTTAAGTACGACTTGAATCGGTATGTATGATACGCTGAAGACGCTATTGGAGTTTGTTTAATAGCAGACTTAAGTCAGATAAATCAACTAAACCATCACAACTTAGGTCGGCTTTAACGTTTTGGCCAGTTGAACCCATGCTCGTGAGCATAATTGATAAGTCGCTTAGGTCAGTTATCCCGTCAGAATTTAAATCAGTTGTTCTATCGCAATTCAAATCAGGTGACTTGGTAGGTGAGGGGGTTATGCTAGGATCTATCGTTGGTGACGGAGTGGGTGATTCAGCCAGGGTGGGTGTTGGACTAAGAATAGGCGTTGGTGACAAGCTAGGAGTTGGAGTAGAAGTTAAACTCTGCACGGGCGTGGCTGTCGGAGTTGAAGATGGGGTGGGTTGTCTGGTGGGTGTGTTGGTTGGTGTCGGAGTGGCTGGTAAAGTGATAGTGGGGGTTGGTGTGGGGGTAGCGGTAGGCCATGGCATTCCAGATAAAGTATTGGCAACTTGTTCGCGATAGTTTTTGAGATTAAGAGATTTTTCAAACCAGATTTTGGTTACATCATTGAGACTGTTAAAGTTCACTTGTCCCAAAACACTGCTTCTACTAGTGCGCTGGGCAAGCATAGTTAAGTAAGCGTGATCATTGATTCCTTCTCGCAACAGCTTGAGTCGAACTGAAGGAATAACTCGGAACGTGGGTGTAGAACATGCTTGGTTGCCACAAGGAGGATAGAAAAATACGATGCCACCATTACCCCCCCATTTACCAACCAACTTTGTCCACGGGTTAGTACCCTCATTGTCCCAGCCGATAAAAGCCCATTGCAGCGATCCTTTGATGTTGAGTTGGAAGTACTGCCAGTATAGACCCACCATTTCGTTGGCTTCGCTATCAGCGTTAAAGGCTGGGTGTGTGGTGTGGTACCACCAGTACTCTCCAGGGCCAAGCTTGCTGGTATACAGCTCACCACCAGCAGCTCGTTCTCTGGATCCGTTTTCACTGCTGCCCAAAAAGTTGAACCAATCACCCCTCTCAATTACACCGTCGCCGTTATGGTTAGTGTCAAAGTATGACGGGTCAGGCAAAACAGGACCAACCTTAAATCCTAGTGGTGCGAGTAGATCATGAAATTTTCTGGCTCGGAATACACATAAATAGTCTGCTCCACCGCAAGCAGCTCGAGCTATGGGTTCATCAAAAACGAAGTAAATGCGATCCAGCCAACCCTTGCTTTGTAAAAAATTTTTTAAGTCTGTGAAGTTGGCGACTAGTTTTTGTTCGTATCCAGGACTAATTTGGTATTGACTGTAGTCAGTCAGGTTAAATGTAGTTGGATCATAGTTATCGATGTTAATGCCACAAATTTTCAGTCGGTTTTGGCTGTAAACATAACCCAAAACGTGTGAAATCTCCGTTACTGCCACGTGTCTTTGGTTGAAGGTTTGGTTAAGTCGATTTTCTAGTTCAGTTTTAACTTCGGGTTTAAGTGTATTGGAGCTACAATTAAAGAAGTTCCAAAAAATGTTTGACGTAGTTGTATTTTCTGCAGCGTGATATGGGCCGATCTTATGTTGACTATATGAGTTCATATAAGCATCAATCAAGTTTTGGCGATCTGATTGATTGGAACCGGCAGACAATCCGTGCAAAAATGGCGGAGCTAGTTGTTTAGTAATGCTGGCATTTAAATCATCGGCGTTATACAGTGTAGGTAGTGTGGGTGTATCGGGCAAAGTAAAGTTGTAGACCTTAACATTAATCGGAATTTGCTGACCCTCCAGATTCAAGTTAATTGTATAGTTGCCAGCTGCGGCTTGTTGGGAGGTTTGAAGTTCAACAATCAAAGTGCGTGGTTTTCCGTTGGTTATTTCCAGGTTGGTTTTGCCGGTAACTGCCTGGTAATCCTGTAACAAAACAGCCGCGTCAGGTCGTGGATCAGTATTTCTGGGGTAGAGTGGTTGAATGAAGTTATCAGAGCCTCTTGCCACTGGAATATTTTCTACGATGTAGACTTTTCCTGTCAAAAAACTGGCATTTTGTCCTAGATTTAAGTTGATATTGGATAAAGGCAAGTTGTAGTTAGTTTTGCCAGATAAAGCGATTTGAGTAATTCTGGTTTCGTTTTTGGCCAATTTGATATCAGCAGATGGTGTGGTCCGAGTCGGTACTGACTTGTTGTTCCAAACTCTGATAAGTGGGTCAGCCCACCAGTAAACATACTGGTTGGTCTCACCTAGTTTGCCGCTCAAGGTCGTAGTGTCTTTGCAGTCGACGGGGGAGTTAAGTGAACTTTCTCCTGCTTCACACGTGCCGTCTCCGTAGTGGTTGTAGGTCTCTGATATGTACTGGACTACATCCTCTTTTCTTAAGATTTTGTTCCAGACAGACACCTCATCCATAACTCCACCAAAGGCAATATTGGTGTTTTTACCTAAAATCAGAGTTGATGGGTTAAAGTTATTGAGGTTGCATTCAAACACACTAGCGCCGTAGTCGTAGTCAGTTTCACCGTCTAAATAGAAAGTACACTTTTTGGCCACATTTGGGTTGGGGTTATACGTAAATGTCAGGTTAAACCAGCGACCGTTGTTTTGAAATCTGGCATAAACCGCTGAACGATTGTTGGAGGTAGTAATGGTTTGTCCGTTGTACTTGATTGAGTACAGTCGGTTACCAGATTGTATGACTTCAAGTTTGTTATTGGCATCAGCCAATGTCCAAATACTGGCTGGTCCGCGGTAGGCTGATTTGAGCCAGAGAGAAACTGTAAAACCAGTGGATAAATTGCCCACACTTGACCTAAGGCTGCTGTTGTCAGCAAACACCACGCCCTTAGTCCCTCCAGATCCTCCGGTATAACTCACACTGCCGTTGAGAGTTGTCGTGTGATTAGCACCACTTGTGTCATTTGTACTATTGTCAAGGTTAAAGCGGGCGACTCGACCGGCATCAAGTGGGTTGCTGGCTTTTATAATTTGTCGGCCGGCTATGTTGTGAATCAGGTAAATGCTAATTCCCATCAATAACACACCAGATATTAACTTCAATTTTCTCATGATTAAAATCATCATACTTAAAGTAATTGGAACAGTCAATCTTATTGCCCCTTACCCGTTTTATGTGATTAAATATCCATAATTAAGAGTGCTTGGGTTGTGTCTGATCGAGAAAGTGATTTTTATGCTTATTCAAGAGATATATCGACCAGCCAGCGTAACGATTCAAGTCAACAAAACTGTATCACAGGCTCTGTCTTTATGTTTGGAAAAAAAAGTTAATGCGCTGATAGTTGTCAACACAGCTGGCAAAGTAGTGGGCGTCATATCAGTTCAGGATATTGCCGCGGCTACCATCCCTCGACAGTTTCGTCAAAATTTAGGCATGGCCGCAGCGATGTACACCAGGGGATTTTTTCACGAAATGTGTCGGGAAATCGCTCAAAAACCGGTGACCGCTATCATGCGCCGGCAGTTTGAGTCAGTTAACTTGAAAGATAACATCATGAGTGTGACGGCTGAATTTTTGAAAAATGATCTTTATATCGTACCGGTGATTGAGAAAGGTGAGCTGATAGGCATTGTCACCAGGTCGCAAATCAAAAAAGCCATAGCTCACGGAATGGGTTTAGTAGATAAATCATAACTTCCCCTGCCATGCCCAACCCAAATCTTTTCTCCGTCCTCTCACTGGTGGTTTTGGCCATAGTTTATTTTTTTCTTATCTCTGAAAAACTGAACAAGGTCATAGTGGTGATTTTGGGAGCATGTTTACTGGTGATCAGTCAGGTTTTTCGGACTCAATTTCAAACTAGTCAAGATAACGCTTTTGGTTTCATCTCTCATAACTTGGATATTCTGGGCTTTGTCATCGGCATGATGATTTTGATCGGCATCGTGCGAGAGTCGGGCGTGTTTGAGGCCATGGCTATTTGGTTGGTCAAAAAAGTCCGGGCCAAACCCTTTGCTCTCCTGGCGGTTTTGGGTTATCTCACCCTGTTTATGACTATGCTGTTTTCCAATATCCCCACAGTTTTAATCATTATGCCCATCACTTTAATTTTGATTAAGCAGTTGAAGTTACCGTACTTGCCATTTTTATTCATCGTTGTGGCCATGGCCAATATAGGTGGAGCAGCCACGCCCATCTCTGATCCCACTACTTATTATCAAGCCAAAACGGTCGGACTGGGTTTTGTGGAAGTTTTAAGTAACTCTGGTTTGATTGTTTTGGTGTTATCTGTAGTCACACTTGGTTACGTCAGTTGGGTTTTCCGCCATCAATTGCGATTGGTCAAAGTTTCCCAGCAAGCAGTCGAGTTGTTTTCACCCAAAAAAGCTATCCGCAATAAAAAGGTTTTGAAACGCGGTGTCCCCATTTTAATAGTTACTATTTTGACGATGGTGTCAAAAGACTTGATTTATCAATTGACCGGTGTGGGACTGGATAATGCCACTATCACCTTGGCGGCTGCTTTTTATGCCATGCTGATGTTTCATCGTGAGCCGCGCAAAATTTTTGCCGACTTGATCGACTGGGAAATTATCTTCTTTTTTATGGGTTTATTTGTAATCGTGGGAGCTCTGGAGTTTACCCAAGTTATCGAGGGCATCGGTCACTTGTTGACTCAAGTTTCTGGCGGCAGCTCTTTGATTTTGACCGGACTTTTAACTACCGGCTCGGCCCTACTATCTACTTTTATCGACAACGTGCCTTACAACATCACCATGGTAGGTGCTATTCAAACTATGGCTGACGGTGGGGTGTGGGTTTATCCTTTGTGGTGGGCTCTGAACCTGGGGACAAGTATCGGTGGGGCCGGTTCACCCATCGCGGCCGCCTGCAACGTCATCGCTTTTGGTCAGGCACATAAGGACGGTTATCACACTAAGTTTGGTCACTACTTGAAAGTGGCTATGCCACTGGTGTTACTCAACAGCTTGATCACTTTTGGGATTATATACTTGAGATATTTTTGAGATATTACTAGAGGAAATTTATTTTTGGTGCTGATAGAGAAAAAGGGCTATATGCTGGAGCAGTTGCGCCAGATATTCGTTGGCCGACACTATCAACCATAATCAGAACTGATACATTGGTTGGCGCCATAGAATCTCTTCCCCATTGGATGGGGAGTTTAGAAATAAGGAAAATACGACAGCTAATCAAGTTATTACAACTTGACGACAATATTATCTTTGATCAATTACGAGAAGTAATTAAAGATGACGTTAATAATTTGTAGGAAAACCTATTCTACTGGTGACCAGGCTCACCTTCTACTTTTCTTTGAGTCATACTCTTAAAAACCTACATGAGTATTATACCGCGAAAAAATAATTTTTTTTTCATATAAAATATATATATATATATGACCCAAGAATTGAAACCATTAATTGACATGGTCGCCTGTCAGTCCAAATCAGAAATCGGTATTAATGATAATGAAATTGAACGAATTAAAGCTGGTTTGATCTTAGAAAACTTAGCCAAGCTTATTGAATTAGGCTGGACAGATGAAGAAATAAAAGATTTATTACTCATTATTTTTATTTCTGGCGATGAAATCCAAATCGGTGTGTTCGGATCTATGTCCAGAGGAGAACAAAGAGAAGATAGTGACGTTGATGTTTTAATTGAAACAGAAAAAAATAAGTTGGATCATGAGTTAGAACCCGTGGCCATCTACGATTCACCTGGGAAGTTTTCCAATCGAAAATTTAATCTTTTTGTTGTGCCTCATAATTTTGCTCCCGCCATGTTTAATTCGGGACAAAAGAAATATAATGAAGTCATATGGGTTTATGCAGATAAAGAAAAATTGATAAAAATGCAAATAGCTAAATTAGCAAGAAGATGGACTGGTAAATCTGATGCTGAAATCGCAAATGATGTATATGGATTTTAGAAGTTAATCCTAAATAATCAGATACAAACCCACCTTACTTAGTGGCGCTCCGATAATTTTCTGAAGAATATGCTTACTCTCTTTGAGTAATCAAGCCAACTAACTTGAGTTAAACACACCCTTAATTAAACTTGAGTTTTCTTCTCAACTTTAATTTTAATTCCTGGGCTCATAGTAGCGGAAACAGTCAGTTTGACCAGTTTGTCCCGCAGAGCTGTAGTCAAAGCGTTAATATTGGCCACCAGGTCTTTGGTGTCCATCGACGTTTTACCGATCACCACGTGGCCGACCGGGAATTTGCGGTCAGTTCTGATCTGTATGGCTCCGCCAGCCAGTTCTTTTTGACGCTTTTCCGGTTGGGCGGTGATGGTGCCGTTTTTGGGATTGGGCATCAGGCCCTTGGGTCCCAGTTGTTTGGCGTGTCTGGCCAGCTTGGGTACAAAAGCGGGGGTAGAAAGCAAAATATCAAAATCAATTACACCTTTTTCCAGCTGGGCAATCAGCTCATCTGACGCGATAGCTACTCTCATAACTTTGCCAGTGGAGTGGGGTAGGGTGACATTACCCTGATCGCCAGCTTCACGACAAACCAAATCAGCGGTAATAGTGCCGACAAACTTGGAGTAGGAAGTCTTTTTGACCAGTTCGACAGCGGCAAAAGCATCATACTCGCGGGTGCGATCGACCAGAGATCTTTTGGCAGTGTAGCGGTGCGAACGGACAAATTTTTTCTTGGCTGTTTTGGCAGTTTTTTGATCTGCTTTATCTTCACCGCTGGCTTGATTATCAGCTGACTTATCCTCGGTCCGTAGGTTGTCAACAACTTGATTTTGTGACAATTGATCGTCCTGGGTCAAACTTTTTTGGTTTGATTTAACAATCTTGACTGTATCTTGGGTGGACGACATGTCCACGTTGCGTTTGGTTCCCATGTATCTCCTTTCGCCTGTATTCCAAGGCAAAGTATTAACGATATACTTTTATTTAGCAATATTGATACCCATACTACGGGCAGTGCCTTCGATGATTTTGATGGCTGCATCAAGCGATGTAGCGTTTAGGTCAGGTAATTTTTGCTCTGCGATGGCTTTGACTTGATCCTTGGTGATGGTGCCGATGATGTCTCGACCGGGTTTTTGGCTGGCTAGCTCTAACTTCAAAACTTGCTTGATCATGGCCGAAGCCGGTGGCAGTTTGAGAACAAAAGTAAACGATCTATCTTGATAAACCGTGATTTCGGCTGGGATGGTTTGGCCTCTTTTGTCTTGAGTTTTTTCGTTGTACTGCTTGATGAAGTCCATCATGTTAATACCGGCTTGACCTAAAATTGGTCCGACCGGAGGGGCGGGCGTAGCGCTACCGGCTGGCAGATTGAGTTTGAGGACGTTGATAATTTTTTTGGCCATAAGTACCTTTTAACCTGATTTATATTTTTTTGACTTGCAAAAAGTCCAATGACACCGGAGTTTCCCGACCGAAGATGTTTACCAATACCTCGACTTTACCTCTGGCTTCATCAATGCTGTTGACCGTAGCCAAAAAGTCATTGAAAGGACCATCGGTGATTTTAACCGCCTCACCCTCGGTGTAGTCGGCTTTGTATTGGGCACTGGCTTCCTGGGTCATATACTTGCGGATGGCTTCCACTTCATGTTTAGGTAGAGGTGTGGGCTTGTTGCCGATACCCACAAAGCCGGTCACCCCCTGGGTGGTACGGACAGCTAACCAGGAGTCGTCGGTCAACTGCATGTGGATCAACATATATCCTGGGAAGATTTTTTCGCTGACTGTTTTACGCTGACCACGCTTGATCTGAATTTTTTCTTGAGTAGGAATCAGAATTTCCAAAATTTGGTTGGTCAGGTGTAGAGTTTGGGCTCTTTGCTTGATCATTTCTGCCACTTTGGCTTCATGACCGGAGTAGGCGTGAACGACGTACCAGCGGGCTTTGTCGTTGGTTTCTTCAGAGATAACCACCAGGTTGGGGGTTTTGACTTGGACTTCCTGGACTTCAGGAGGAGTCAGAGGTTGAGTTTCATCTACGATCGGAGCGGGAGTTTTTTTCATAGTGTGTTTCTCTAGATACTCCAGGTTATAACTTGAGCCATGATTTGACCTAGACCGGCATCACTGATGGCGATGTATCCGGCTACCAAAATACTGGCACCAACCACCACAGCTGTCATCCTGATGGTTTGAGCTCGACTCGGCCACTCCACCTTGCGGATTTCAGTCATAACCTCGTTCCAATAAGCAGAAAGCTTCATAAGGGCCGTATTGTAGCAGATGTATACGAGGTTGAAAACCTACGAATTAGTATTTGTGGGTTGGGCCGGGGGTACGGTGTGCTCGGTGATTTTAACTTCTGGGATTTTGACCTTTTTACGTCTACCAGCCAGTAAGGCGATGACCAGCAAGATTCCTCCTACGCCAAATACGGCCAGTGGCAACCAGGCCTGTCGACTTTGAAGCAAAGCAGCCAGTCGTTGATCCCAAGGCAGTTCTGGATTGGACCAACTGGGTAGTTTGTAGACCGGTGCCATGGGTGTATCAATTGTGGATGTGGTGTCGTCGTCTTTTTGTCCCACTTGACCATAGGTATCGGCCGTGATGGTAGGTGTGGTGGCCAAACTGCCAGTGTCGGCCGTGTATCGGTCGGTTTGATCATCTGGCTGTAGGGTCAAAGTTGGTTCTGGGGCGGTAGTAGTGTTGATAACGTCACCTTTGTTGGTGCCAGTACTCAAGGGGGCAGCAGCCACTCTCCTGGTAGCAGGAGCACAAGTTGCACTGGTGGGATTGCTGGCTGACCGGCACTGACCGTTATAGCAGCGCATATTGACAGAGCAATCTTTATTACCGACACAGGTTTTATTACAGCTTAACTGCATGCTGCGTGCTACGACACTGTTTGGCAGTGAGCAATCGGTGTGATCGACTGCTTCTGGGGCGCGGCACCGATTAAACCAGCAAGTCAAGCCATCACCACACTCATTACTGTCTGAACAGTACTCATTACACTTTCTGGCGATGCCCTGATCAGCCGGGTAGCCACAGTTGCTGGCAGTGGGATTATCAGCCAGTCGGCACTGGTTGCCATAACAGCGCATGTTGTTGGGACAGTTAGAGTTGGTTGTACAACTCTTGTTACAGTTGGCAGCAATTTCAGACCAGTTTTTGGTGCCGGTTGGGGTGGGGGTTCTATATCTGGTAGGAGTAGCAGTGGGATGGGTGCCGGCAGTTGTTACTCTGGTAGGTGTGGGCGTGGCAGATGGATTACCACCAGGTGCGACAGTGGCTGTGGGTGTAGATGTAGGTGGTGTTACACCGCAGTCCGTAGCGCTTAAACAAGCTACAGTTTCTGCCGTACATCCGGCCGGACAACTCCGACCACAACGGTATGGTCTATTACTATTGACATCACAGATGTTATCAGCAGGTACGGCTGGATTAACTAGTTGCCAGCCACTACAGTTACAGTTGGCTGTTCTGGTGGGAGTAGCGGTTGGTGGCACCACAGTAGTAGGTGTAGCGGTTAATTCTGGAGGCGGACAAGTGAAGGTTTGGGGTGGAATGGTTTTCAAAGAATCAACATCTTCTTGTCCAACAATCATAGATTTGGACAAAGTGTCGTTAAAGCTAAAAACGACGCTGCCGTAACT
>CAZIBX010000009.1:0-16898 GCA_964537615.1 uncultured Pseudomonadales bacterium | reverse complement strand
GCCAAACCCTTGGGACCTTCTTCAGCCCCAGGATGCGATGAGCCGACATCGAGGTAGCAAACCGCGCCGACGCTAAGGACGCTTAGGCGCGATGACTCTGTTATCCCCGAGGTAGCTTTTATCCGATAAGCCCGGCGTCTTCCACAGAACGCACGAGGATCACTATAACCTGCTTTCGCATCTGCTCGGCTTGTAAGCCTCACAGTTAAGCACCCATTTGCTATTGCACATCTGGCCTGATTTCCATCCAGGCTAAGGGTACCTTTGCGCGCTTGCGATACTCTTTAGCAAGCAACCTCCCCAGTCAAACTACCCACCAAACAGTGTTCCCCTCCGAGTTTGCATCGGAGTTGGGTAAGATGATATATGAAAAAAGAGTGGTATTTCACTGATACACCCAGATAAATCTGGGCGCTCCCACCTATTCTCAACATGTTCGCATACACCATCAGTGTCAAGTTGTAGTAAAGCTCCACGGGGTCTTTTTGTCCTGCCATCAGTAGGCCGCATCTTCACAGCCATTTCAATTTCACCGAGTAATAGTTCAAGACAGTGTGGGACTCGTTGGACCTTTCGTGCGGGTCGCCAATTAAGCGACTAGGAACTTCGCTACCATAGAACAGTTCACTTATGTTACTCTATCAATTAACTTGATAGGTTGCCTGCATTTCTGAAGCAATCTTCATGTCTCCATGAAGGTCGGACTATATCATCTCATATAATTTATATGAGGTTAGCGTATAGTCTCTGAGGATTCTTTCAAAATATCAGTTGCGCTATATTTTCTTGTTCTACCAGCACCTAGATTAAGTTTTTCTCGGATTAAAACTAACTGTTTTAGCCCGCCTTTTTTTAAGTGCTTTTTTTGATACATCAACTTTACTGCTTTCTTGAAAAGTATAAAGTTTTTTAGTTTTGTTTTGGACAAAAATTGATGTTTTTCAAAAAAAGGAATGATAATTTCCCACAAATCGGTGGGATTAGTTACGTCATAGGAATGCAAACCATCTTTTCTGGTTTTAACTATGCCACATTTGAAGTACTGCTGAATTAAATCAAGCAAAGTACGTTCTTTTTGAGACACATTAAAACTAAGAACTGGTTGCCATTTTCTGACATAGTCCTTTTTTTGACGAAGAGAAATATTCAAACTTCCTTCTCCATCAACAAATCCAACAATGTACCAAGTAAAACAAGAAATTGACAACTGTTTTAAAAGTCTTTCCTGCTGATTATCTCTATTCATCTGATTTTTACTGTTATTTTTCAATAACAGTACAGATAACTTATCAAGACTTTCCAGCATTTGGCTAACTTTTTTAACTACAATACTGTGTTTATAGTTACTGCTGCCGTTCACCGGGGCTTCGATTGAAGGCCTGACAGAGCTTGCGCTCCACCAAACCCTCGCAATTAACCTTCCGGCACTGGGCAGGTTTCAGCCCGTATATTTCCTCTTACGAGTTGGCACGGACCTGTGTTTCTGGTAAACAGTCGATCCCACGGCTTTTGCTGTGCCCCGATTTTCATCGGGGAGGGCATCTCTCGAAATTACGCCCAGCTGTTTTGCCGAATTCCTTGAACTACCTTCTCTCGCTCTCCTTAGTCTACTCGACCAGACCACCTGTGTCGGTTATCGGTACGATTTGATGACGCTCTCCTTGCGAAGCTTTTCCTGGATGCTTAACGCAGACGCAACATCTCCCCCGAAGGTTCAACGTCCTATCACAGCTTGACTACCCCCGATAAATCGGGGAACGCTTGAACGGATTTGCCTATCCAAGCTATCTTGCTGCTTTGAAAGTAAATTCAAATTACTTCGCGTCTTATCAAGCATCGTCCCTCCCCAAGTCAAATGATCGTCACCAAGGACCGGAATATTAACCGGTAATCCATCGGCTACCCCCAACAAAGTCGGGGCTCACCTTAGGGTCGCCTAACCCGCACACGACGAACGTGGGTGCGGAAACCTTGGTCACTGCGGAGTCGCAGATTCTCACTGCAATTTCGTTACTTATGCCGGCATACTCACTTCTGATCGCTCCATCCCGTCCTTACGGCGGAACTTCACTGCACACAGAACGCTCCCTTACCCCCCCCGCCAAAGGCGGGGGGCCCAAGCTTCGGTTATAGATTTGAGCCTTGATCATATTCGGCGCATCACTCCATTGGCTAGTGAGCTGTTACGCTTTCTTTAAAGGGTGGCTGCTTCTGAGCCGACCTCCTAGGTGTCTATGGAGTGACACTTCCTTTTCCACTAAATCTATATCAGAGACCTTAGCTGTGGGTCTGGTTTGTTTTCCTTTTGCTCCCGGAACTTAGCTCCCGGATGCTGAGTGCCGTTGATGCTAAACAGGGTATTCGGAGTTTGACTAGATGTCGAGAGTTTCCTCTCAAACACCAGATCAGTGCTCTACCCCCCTGCCGCTGACAACGACCCTATACCTAAATATATTTCAGGGAGAACCAGCTATCTCCAGGTTCGATTGGCATATTACCTCTAACCACAACTCATCCGAGCCCCTTGCAGCGGACACCGGTTCGGGCCTCCCCCCGCCTTTCGGCGGGGCTCACCCTGGTCATGGTTAGCTCACCTGGTTTCGGGTCTTTCACACGCTACTAATCGCCCTATTCAGACTCGGTTTCCCTACGCCTCCGCCACAAAGTGGCTTAAGCTTGCAACGTGCAAAAACTCGCCGGCTCATTCTTCAATAGGCACGAGATCATCCCGCTAAGCGGGACTCTCTCTGGTTGTTAGCAGATAGTTTCAGGTACTATTTCATTGGGTTTTCCACCCTTCTTTTCACCTTTCCCTCGCGGTACTCGTTCACTATCGGTCTTGTTTGGTATTTAGTCTTGGAGTGTGGTCACCCCAGATTCAAGCGGGAGTTTGCCGTCTCCCGCCCTACTTAGGAAATCTTTTGGACGAATATCGGGTTTCACTTACGCAGCTCTCATGCTCTCTGGCCACCTATTCCACGGTGTTCTGTTACCCTCTATCCATGTCCGTATTAAGCTCCTGCAACCCCCCAATAAATTGGGGTTTAGACTGTTCCCTTTTCGCTCGTCGCTTACTAAGGGAATCTCACTTCGATTTATTTTCCTCCGGGTACATTGAGATATTTCAGTTCCCCGGCTTACCCATCCCGATAAATCGGGATTCGCGCTGGTTTCCCAAACGCGGGGTTACCCCATTCGGACACCACCGGATCAAAGCTTGGTATACAGCTCCCCGATGACTTTCGCGGTATCCTGCGTCCTTCTTCGGCCAAACAAGCCACAGGCATCCACTATCTGCCTTAATTTACATATTATTTTCATTTTCTTTTTCCAATTAAAAATTGGAAGATGAGACCTAATGCATGCACGTACAAATTGTACGTGCGGACACTTCTTTACTTGTTAAAGAGCACCAAGCGCTAGGCGCTTGAAATTGGAAACTAGTTAAACACCAATTTCCAATTTCAAATGCCCTGTCAGACCAATCTTGCCCTGATAAAGTCAGGGTGGACCCTAAGGGACTCGAACCCTTGACCTCCACATTGCAAATGTGGCGCTCTAGCCAACTGAGCTAAGGGCCCATCTGGCGGGTCGCTATGTACTTTTTATTTTTGGGGGGTGAGGGATTCCAGACTAAAATCTGGAATATCAAGCCATTTTCCCGAACAGCCGAGATATTCTAGCAAAATGATAGGCAAATGCAAGTACAAAATAAGCAGAAAAGCATTCTGGTTGTTAGCCTAATTCAAGCGAATGATGGGTGGGCGCACCAGGATTACCACGCTCATCCATGTGTAAATTAATCACTTCTAGAGGAGTGCCAAGGGCGGCAAAAGTGGGTTTATATTCATCGATAAATTCAGGATCGATCAACATTTTTTGAATGGTTTCATAGTACTCATCATTTTCACAGATAATAACTACACTTTTTAATGAAACGAAGTTTTTATCCGCGTGAGCATGCATGACATGATTATGATGATCCACCGCATAGAATGCTTCTGCCAACGCTCCCAACAGCATGGGTACTTCTTTGGTAATCATGCGGCTACGGAAAGCGTTATCGGCCGGTGGTTTATAAAACTCTGAACCCTCACCACATAAGTGCGGCAACAATGTGTCGATTGGATACGGAATAACATTTTTACCAAATGAAACAATGACATATTCAGGATCTTGATAAGAGTCTTCTCTTTTTTTGATACCTCTTTTGCCTGCTAACTGAATCTCATCTATTAGCAAATCATCTGACTCGATAGAAACTAGGTCTTTATTTTGATGATCATAGATGGCTGATAAAACTTCACAATGTTGGCGAATGTCAGCGTTCTTACTGGAAAATACATATCCCCTCATTTTTTGAACTACCATATCCAAATTTTCATTCAAATCAGAATCAAAATTCCTTACCACTGCACGCAATAACAGCCGGGTGGGAATTCCTGTGTTTTGATGAATTTCATTAATTGCAGTCATTGAGCGTGGCAGCTCTTTGTTGAGTTCTGGCAATGTCAAATGATCGATAGAAAATTCTGGATTATCTTTTAATCGTTTAAGTCTAGAAATTTCTCTTGAGACTATTCGAGACAAAGTTGAAAACTGATCATAAAAACCATCATAAACTTTGCGTAAACCACAAGAAATATGACCTTCTCTTAAGCCATTAATTTCATCATGATCGCCGTGTTGAGTCACCAGAACTCTTATTTTGCTGGCTGCAACACCCCACTCTAACAAAACTTCTTTGGTTTTCCGGAATCGTTTTTCGCTGGGGGCGCCACTTCCGATTGTAACTAAAGGGACAAATAGTATTTTTTTAGACTTTTTAGTTCCATCAACATTGAGCTCTTTAGTTTCAACTTCCACCAGTTCCTCTGGCAAACGCACCCTACTATCGCAACAAACTATCGTAATCCATACTTCATCAGCTTGTTTGGCCAACTCTCGAAAATCTTCTAGTCGTTGACCCAATCCTTCTAGGTCATGACTGATCAAATCTTTAAGAGATGGGAGTTCTGCGGTAGAAGCTTCCACTGATTTTTGCAGTAAATCTTTTGTTGTTAGCATTGTATTTGTCAAAGACATTATTTAGAAGATGAATTCTATTGGCACTCCCAAATAGTTGCAAGAGTTCAAAAATGCCCTTCTTCAAAAAAATAAAACCTAAAGTTTATTAATCCCCAACTTCTCTATCACTGCCTGATTTTTCTTGGCCACTTCTTCACCCAGCTCGCCGGCCAGTTCATACTCGATCGGTGCTTTGGGGTTACCAATCAATGAGCGGTAAAACTCAATTTGAGTTGTCAGCACTTCTTTTATTACCTCGTCTTTGGCTTTGTGCACCCAGTCAGCACTGACGACAAAGTGACCCAGGTGGTACTTTTGTTCACCACCGCCCAAAGTCAAAACAATCTTGGTACCGATATGAATGCCTTGTGGTCGCACCATGTGACCTTTGACTTCAAACTCTAACTGTTGAGGATCGGCAAAAGGCAAAAAGCCAGCGTAACGCAGTTTAACCTGATCAGCCAAAGCCGCTACTTGTTGCTGCATGGTGGCATCAGCTTGTTCAAAATCATCTAGTCGATACTTAAGCTTAGTCCAGTCATTTTGGCTAGAAGAAACCATCACTAAATCTTGACCAAAAACGGCTTTCATAGCCGTGATAACTTCTACGCTATGTTCCAGTGAAATGCCTGCACCTACCAAACCCAAACGTGTGCCGACGTTGATCTGTACGCCTTCGTCACCACAAGCGATAACGTAAATTTTATGATTTGACACCCTGCTATTATACCACTATTTTACTGTTCGGATTCATTTTAGAACTTGCGAAATATAAAGATGAAACTTTAATTTTTGAGTAAATTTTTTACTCTTTATCCGTGGTCATGGAAGTAACGGCGGCCAAATAGGCCTGCATCTCCTTTTCCACTTTTTCCCAATCGCCCTTGGCTTCTCTGATCGCGTTGAAAAGCAGGTCCATATCAATCAAAAGTTGGTCATCGGTCACGATCATGCGTTGTTTGGCCATATATTTCCTTTTATTTATTGTATCGCAAGTTGGAAGTTTAACGATACTCTACTGGCAGTTGAGTCATGACCGGGCTTAAGCTCATCCGCCTGGCAGCAGCGCTGACACTTTCTACATTAACCGTCACACTTTCACCCTTAGTGTAGGTCTGTCCCTGCTCAATTTTGCTGTTGTGAATCAGGCCATCAACTCCCGGCTCGACATTGATAAAAACGCCAAAACTCTCCACTCGAGAAACAGTGCCAGATACTGTGGTGCCTGGTTGATACCGATCTTCGATCGACAACCAGGGATCGTCGCTAAGTTGTTTGATAGACAGGTTCAGTTTGCCGGTCCGATCATCTATACCCAGCACTCGCACTTTAACCTTATCTCCTACCTTGTGGTAATCTTTGGGATGACCGACCTTTTCCCACGAAATTTCACTGATATGCACTAGCCCCTCGACACTACCTTTATCTTTATCCATGGGTACTTCAACTGTCACAAACAAGCCAAAGTGCATGACACCAGAGACAGCTCCGTCATAAACTTCACCGGCTTTGACTGCGTGCAGAGCTTCTGATTTTTGGGCAATTTCGCCCTCTTCTGACACATGACGTTCAGAAAAAATCAAGCGATTTTTATCTCGATCCACCTCAATGGTTTTGACTTGAAAAGTTTTGCCTTTCAGCCCGGCGTACTTACTGCTCCACTCGCGTCCAAATTGACTGGAAGGTACAAAACCCCTGACTCCAGCCACCAAGACTACCAAACCACCCTTGTTGACTTCCACACCTTTGGCTTCCAGCGCGTCACCACTCTCCATAGCTTGGGCGAAAAAATCCCATTTGGAATCAAGAGCAGCTTTTTTGAGCGAAAGCATGACTTGACCTTGGTTATTTTCATCAGACACTACCTGAACCTCGATCGGTTTACCCAGTTCTAGCTCATCGATGTAATCAGCTGCGATGTCAAATTCTTTTTCAGCGACAACGCCCTCGGCTTTGGCGCCCAAATTAACATAAAGAGCGCTTTTGGTTTTCCGGCTGATAGTGCCGGTCAAAACTGCGCCTTTTTTGGGCACAATCATTTGACTGCCACGGGTTTCAAGTAGTTCGGCCATACTGGTGACCGTTTTTTTTGTAGACATGAAGAGGGGTACTCCTTTCGTTTTTCGAGTGGTTAGTATAACACATCAGGTGGTGGTCAACATTTTGGCATTAAGTCCTGGTAAACTATGGATTATGGGTGCGGAAAGTACACAACCGGTCAAAAGTGAACCAACCAAAGATCGGGCTGGTAACCTAATGTCTGATCTGTTCCAAGCTAATGCCGCTCGATACAACAGTGGTGAATTTTTACATGAACTAAATCTGTACTATGCGGAAGTAGTTTCTGACTTACCTTTTAAGGCCACAGTTTTCATTAGAGAACCAAGTTACAACAAGGAGCCCATAGTTGAGTTGACTGATGGGCAAGTTTTGAAATTTGGTGCTTTGACAGAAGGTTGGGGACAACGCCCATTTGATTGTCCGGTAATCACTCAAGGCAAGCTAAAACAAACCGACTTATCTTTTTCTAGTTTGAGTGAAGTTGTTTTGCCGACTGATTATTATGTTCAACCCGAGGTTGATATCGCAGATGAATTTGAACTAGTCAAAAAATTCATCGATCAAATCAAACTTGCCGGTTGGGCTGACAGTGACATCGGCTATGCCGGTCAAGGTCAAGTGGGCTGGTTGGACTTATCAAATCTGGGAACTCAATGGACTGAAAGAGCTCAACAAGCAAATGTTTTAGTAACTGATGATCAAAATAGAGCTTTGGTGTTGATCGATTACGAGTCTGTGGTAGCCACTAGTTCTTAATCATTTTTTGATTTAAGACAAAAACTGCATTCCTCTATATAATAGTAGTCCATGACCTTAAAACTTCCTCGCGCCGCTGATATCGCTCACAAAACTGTTTTACTGCGGACTGACTACAACGTTCCCCTGGCACTTAAAAACGACAAATGGGTAGTCACCGACACTCGGCGAATCGAATCATCTCTGGAAACAATTAGATTTTTACTCGATCATCATGCTCAAGTCATCATCGTCTCACACTTAGGCCGACCTGATGGTCAGGTTAAACCCGAGTTTTCGCTCCAACCTACGGCCGATGTTTTGACCAAACGTTTTCACATCCCCTGCCGATTACTCGACAAAAAAGATAAAGACAGCGTTCAGACTGGCTTAAAACAACTGAAATCTGGCGAAGTTTTAATGCTGGAAAATATCCGCTTTGACAAGCGCGAACAAACCGGTGATCCTGCACTGGCTAGAGAACTGGCTCAATTGGCGGATGTTTTTGTGCACGAGGCTTTTTCTACTGCTCACCGCGCTCATGCTTCTACGGCTTTGATTACAGATCTGATACCAAGTTTTGCCGGCTTCAGTTTGCAAAAAGAAGTAACTTACTTGACCAACTTGCTGAAAAATCCCGAGCGACCGTTTGTGGTTTTGATCGGTGGCGCCAAAATCGCTGATAAAGTCGAGGCAGTCGAGTCATTGGCCAAAATTGCAGACATGGTCTTGATCGGCGGGGGTATCGCCAATGATTTTTTTAAAGCCGAGGGCTTGGAAATTTATCGGTCACTGACTGATGAACTACACAGTGTAGATGCAGATAAAGCCGACTACATCCAGGTAGCCCAAAACCTACTTACCAAATACAGAACAGAAAAAGTCTTGAAAGATGGCTATATTCCTTTGCCCAAATTACTTTATCCTGTCGATGTAGTAGCCGCTCCTGACATCAAGGAAAAAAATAAAACCCAGGTTAAAGTTTTGGACTTATCCAGTGGCATGCAGGATGAAACCGAAAAAACTAAACTGGTTTATGCTGATATCGGGCCCAAAACCATCCGGCTTTATAAAGAAATTTTGCAGCAAGCCAACACCATTTTTTGGAATGGGCCGATGGGCGTGTGGGAAAACCCGTTATTTGCCAACGGTACTCACAAACTAGCCTGTGCTATCGCTGACAATCGGGGTACTAGTGTGGTAGGAGGCGGTGATACTTTGTCGGCTATCGACGCTTTTTCACTTGGTCGGGACTTTTCTTATCTCTCCACTGGCGGTGGAGCCGCTCTGGAACTACTGGGCGGTAAGGTGCTACCAGGTCTTAAAAAACTGATCGTCAAAAATCTATAAAACTGGTCTTGTATCTCGAACAAATTGCTACTTGACTCTTACCTTATTGTTTCGCTATTCTGGAGTGCAGATAAAGAAATCTGCTTATGATGAATGTATCTTCGTCTGGTTCTACTGGTTTATCTGGATCAAATAAAAATTGGTCGACTCGCTCGGCTTTATTGGGTAACTCGACAGATGATGTTGTTAGCACAAGTCCGTCAACAAGCCCAACTGATTTTGATTCCGGTTTGAGCACGCCTCCATTTCAAGCCAAATCAGACGTGGTCACTACTCCCGTTGCCCCCTCTGCTATGCCTAACACCGATGGCGGTTATGGCGGAGTTCCACCTCACTTTGTGCCTTCCGGTGGTAATCTTGCCACCCCACCCGATGATGACCAAGGTCTAAAAACCCCCATGCGTAAAAAGAGTAAATTAATTCCTGCTCTGGCGGGACTAGCCATGTTATTGGCGGTGGTAGGTGGCGGTGCGGCTCTATATATGACCCAACAAGAAAGTGGTCAAGACTTAAGACAAAGAGCATCCGAAGGTGGAGTTGAGGACGTTACATGTACCAGTTTTGACCTAAGACTTTACGAACCCGCCAAACCAGGACAAGCCGAGAGCGATCCACAAACCTGGACAGCTATTCAAAATAATCACTCCGTGCCAGCCGGCAGTAAAGTAGCATACAAACCAAAAAGTTGTACGCCAGCAGGTTGGGAACCAGGATTAAGAAACACTTACGATTTGGGTGATGATCCTTTTTCCAGCACCACTTCAAGCTGGTGTGCAACAGGCAGCAATTGGTGCAAAATTGATGTTACAGCGGGCACGCTATACTTCAGAAGCAACTTAAAGAAACAATTAACTATCGACAATCAACTGTATCAATACTGGTGTAAACATGATGGGTCGTGGGTCAGACAACAACTGCCTGGAGGAGCTGCTACCACTGTAACCGCCCCTACTGGATTCAGATGTGGACTTGGTGATACAAGAGCTCATGCTCAATTAACCGTCACCGGCGAAAGCGGACTTTGCTACTCACTATCTGATGGCTGCGCTACATTAAATACCGCCAACTGTCAAAAAAGAGATAGATATAACCAATCAGATTTAGAGAAATGCCAGGAAGTAGCCAGATCTCTGCGTTGTTCCAAAGACGATCAACACATTGTTATCAAGCCTAGAAATGAAACTGACTTAACTGGTCCCAACCCAGCCCGAGGTTGGTGGTTAAACGGTAAGTACTACTCCGGATACACTATTACCAGATTAAACTCCAGCATTACCTCTGTTTCGTACAAAGGTTTAACTTTTCAGTGTGCTAATGGTCCATCAGATGCAGCAGGATCTGGAGCTTGTGATCAAAATAAGGGCTATGTAGGCGAAAACACAGTCACATTTGGTAACAATGATAGTGTGAATGTTGTACTTGAATACACACCGCCGCTGGGTCGTTGCGGTGCGCTACAAGTTGATATGTACGATATCAAAATCAACGGAGCTTTATGCACAACATCTGGACATGTTTATGGCGTTTGCAATAAAGTCAACTCCAGTCAGATGTGTAACTTACCTGATGACTGGCAGAACGTCTGTCCAAACAACTCGCCTACACCCACCACCATAGCTTGCCCTCCAGAATCGCGTATCAACTTAGAAGAGCCCACAGTCGCCCTTGATGCTCAAAACAAGTTGGTAGTCAGTTGGACCGCGCCAGCACCCAATCCTTCTCCCATGGAGCAGTACGTTATCACCAGAGTCAAACGACCAATCTCTGCGACCACCCCTACCCCAACTTGGGCTCCAGTTGAGTCAGTTGTTGGTCCTGTTCTGGCTAATAGCAGTCGATTGACCAAGGTGGGAACTACTCTTTCCTATACCGACACCACCAATTCAGCTACCTGTGGTTTCGTCTATAGATATCAACTACGAGCTTACAACACGACTGACTGGAATGTGGGACGGGATTCCCTGTGTAATGTCTTGAAGCAAACAGAGTTAAGTGTGCCTTGTACCGGAGAGTCACCTACTCCCACACCCACCGTCACCCCAACCGGAGTGTTGACTGCTACTCCTACCCCGACTACAACCATCGCTTGTAACAGTCCCTGTACCGAAGACCAACAATGTAAAGCCGTCAATTCCAACTATGTCTGTTCTATCGAGCATGGCAACCGGTGTCGCATGGAAGGTAATCGCAACAGCACTTCTTGTGAAGGCGTAGGCGCTACCAATACCCCGACTCCAGTCACCGCTATCGGTTGTAACCAAGCTTGTTCCACCAACAGCGACTGTAGTAACCCCAGTCACATCTGTTACCAAACCAGCTCCGGTTCCAAGGTCTGTCGGCTGGACACCAATGTCGAGTCAGTCACTTGTAGCAGTGCCGTGGCAGAACAACCCAACTTGCCTCCAGCCCTACCTCAAACAGGGCCTGAAGACTGGGCACTGTGGCTGAAAGCTGGTCTGGTCACCCTAGGCCTGGGCGCCGCTCTACTCCTGCTACTCTAGTTTTAAGCACAAAATTTTCTGTTAGTAAGTTTTGCCAGCTTGTTGTGTTGATTGCTTAACCACTGTCAGGCATAATGACCGTATGCGGGTAAACAAATTTAACTTGACCAATTTGGTCAGTTGGATCGGTAAAACATTACGGATCGGTGTAGCAATTATCGTGATCGTGATCAGTTTTTGGGTTACTACCGGGCTATTAACTGAAATCAAAGTCTGGGCACAAACTACTCCCCAAGTCGTCACCTGTACCAGTTTTGAACTGAAAAACACATCAACCGGAGCCACTATCGCTGCCGGTAGTACCGTCACTGCCGGCACCAAAATCAGTTATCAACCCACCGGTTGTAGCTCTGGCTGGAATATCGGTACCAGAACAGCCATCGTCACCAATAACAATGCTTTTCCCACCGATCACAGCCAGTGCGCTGATGCCGGCCAACTTTGTCAGGTCACTGCCTTGTATGCTGGAGAAGGAACCCGTTTATACTGGCGGGCTAATTTATCCAAAATCATCAACTCCAGTCTTTATTTCTGCCGTCATACAGGTGGTTGGGACTCGGTTCCGGCCGGGCTAGCAGCTCCAACCGGCTTGAGTTGTGGACTGGGGTCTGGCACAGCTTACGCTTATGTTAATGTCAGCCAATCGACAGAAAACCGACCGTGCTACACCAGTGCTGATTTCTGTACCACCTCTCAACTGGCCAACTGTAGCAGACCTGGTGGTAAATATACTTTGAACGAGTGTTTGGCATCACTCCAGGCCACAGCTTGTAAACTAAACGCCACCGATTATATTGTCGCCGTCCCATCTCCCAACTCCAAGGGTTGGTATGACTCGGCCGGCGCCAGACCCAGCTACGTGGCCGGATTTAGTGTTTATAGAAGCAATACGACTATTCAGTCTGTTGAACTAAGAGGGTTGAGTTTTTATTGTCCAGAGGGACCAGACAAAGCCGGTGGCGAGTGCACATTAAACCGAGTTGATATTCCTCCAGTTGGTCAGCCCAACATCGTCAAAACATTTGGTGCTAATAATAACTTCGGACTCCAACTAGCTAGACCGATTGATCAAAACTGCGGAGCTTTCCAGATCGATCCTTACTTTGTCAAAATCAACGGTCAAACCTGCACCAAAGAAGCCGGCACAGCCACTTACGGTGTTTGTAATCTGATCAATTTCAGTCAAAAATGTAATCTACCCGCCGACTGGCGAGCTAGGTGCTCTGATCAGATACCGACCTCCACCCCCACCCCTATCCCCGGTTCTACTGCCACTCCTACCCTCTCACCTACCCCCAGTATGGCGCCACTGTGCGTCAGCGTCAGAGCCAGCAAAACTCCGATCAACTACGGTGACCGGGTTACTTTCACTTGCGGGCTAGTCCCTAGCGCTGCCAGTTACGAGTTTCGAGTCATCGCCCCTGATGGCAGCGTCAAATATATTCCGGCCAGTGTGGGTAATGTCTCCAGCGAATATGTGGCCGACAACCCAGTCTCCGGCCGCTACATCGCCCAGTGTCGGGTTTGCGCCAACGCCCAGCTCTGCGCCACTGACCCCAACTATGGCTGGGATCGCAATCCTTACTTACCATAAGTTATGTCATCACTGCGCCTTCACTCCACCACCAAACTAATCGCCGCTCTGATTTTGACTGGACTAGGCTTGATTGTCTTTATCGCTATGATGCTGACCATTCAGATCCAAAAATCCCGCCAGCCACTAGCTCCCACCGCACCCACATCCAGACCAGGCGCTGATGGCGGACTGGGTAACTGTAGCTTGGGTTTTGACATCACTGCCCCAGTCAGTCCTTCACCCACACCCCGACCGGTTTGTGGTAATAACAGACAAGAAAGTGGTGAAGAGTGTGATGATGGTAACTTGGCAGACAGTGACGGCTGCAATCGCTCATGCCAAACTGAAGTACCTGCCTGGTGGCAACTGGCCGGTGGTCAGCTTTATGTCAAAAATGACACCATCAATTCAGATATTCCTCGATTGTTGTGTCAGCGCAGCAGTAGTTGTTCACCTTACTTACTCCGATCTGATTTGTTGTCGCCTTTTAATATCCAAACTGCCGGTGTGCCTCAAGCTGGAGGTGCCCGATTTAATCTGGGTGGCTATACCACACAGCGCTCCCCTCAAGCTGTAGCCGTGGATACCACGCATAGTGAGTGGACCGGGCGGGAACACTATGCCGGATTGTTACAAAGATTTGATACTACAAAAATGACGATTTTGGCCGAAACCTTGTCTCGTTTCCCAGAAGGCGTGGCCCAGGGTAATGCAGGTGATATTAAAGACGTAGCTGTGTCATTTCGTGACGGCAACCTGACGATCGCACCAGATAGTACCTGGAAAAATATCAGCGGCAAACACGTGATTTTTGTGTCTGGTAACTTAACTCTGATCGGCACTGGCCACCCGTTGATTTCAGTCCAGTCAGGCGGGTTTTTGGCTTTTGTCGTCAAAGGCAACATCACTTTTGAAAAAACTGTCGGTACGACCAACTCCGGAGATAACACCCCAACCATCAGCGGAGTTTATATCGCCGATGGACAAATCGTAGTTAGTGGCGCCAGTCGGAGTGAGTATCGCCGGTTTACAGCCGAAGGCGTGTACGTGGGGTGGAGTGGTGTCAAACTGGGCCACAACTCCGTCAGCTATAATAACCGTGGTTCAGCTAGTCAGTTATTTGTTTATCGACCAGATTACTTAATCAATGCGCCTGGACAGTTTAAAATGCCGTTTTCTAGGTGGCAGGAGGTAGATTAAAGACAAGTTGGTAAAAATATTAAACGAAAGATGAAAATATGACTGTCATAAAAGAAGAGGGAGGTAAAATTGCAGTAGTCAACACCCCCCCCGGGGGGGCAAGATAATGTCAATCAACAACTTGTGGACTATACCCCATTTAACCCAAACCTAGATGCGATTCTAGATCCAAATAATTTCTTAACACCAGAAAATAGAAATCTTGTCCATAATGGGTTGAGATATTTAGATTGGGTTAGTGTCTTCAGGAATTCTCCAGCAAATAATTCAGAGGCCGAAGCAATTATGGGCGCTGTGGTTACAGCTGCTGTTCGGGCAGATGGTTGGGTAAATATACCAAGTATTAGAGGCGAATCAACACCTGTTTTCATTGATTTCAGCCAAGGAGAACAAATTTTGATAGATATGGGGTGGCTTGAAGCAGTGATAGACGATGAAGAAAATACTGTACTGCGTCCATTGGCGCCTATGATTGAGTTTATTATGGAACGCATGAAAAGATATGGTCCATCACCAACTCAAGATGCCAGTTAGCTAATAGCAAGGCTGAAAAAAACCCTAGGTTCTAGGATAAATAGAAAACTAAATTCTACCATATAGGTTATATGCACGTTACATTGAATACTATATCCCAATAAAAAATGGCTGTTTAATTTGACTTGGTGAGCCGGGAGGGACTCGAACCCCCGACCAAGAAGGTATAAGCTTCCCGCTCTGACCGACTGAGCTACCGGCTCACACCAGATATTATACCCTGTTTTGGTGTACAATAATTTACACACGCTTGATAGAATAACAACTTCATGAAATCACGCATCAAGACATTTGTCAGCAAAAAACGCTGGTTAATCATAGGACTGGTTGTGATGTTGGTGGTAGTTGGACTGATCTGGCGCTCACGCCAGCCCAAAGAAGTAGAACTGGTCTTCGCCTCCCCCACTCGGGGTAATATCACCAAAACTCTGGAAGTATCTGGTTTTGTGGATGCCAAACAAAAAGCCCGGCTTAAGTTTTTGGCCGGAGGTAAACTGACATATCTAGGTGCCAAAGAAGGTGACGCTGTCAGAAAAGGTCAAGTCATCGCCGGTATCGACAAAGCCACGCTCCAGAAACAACTCCAGCAAAACCTGAATGAGTACATGCAAGAACGCTGGAACTGGGAACAACGTCTGGATGACACGGCCGACCGTTGGCTACCAGAGCGCGAACAACGCCAAAAAGACCAAGCCCAGTGGACTCTGGACAACGAAGTTTTGACCGTAGAAATTAAAGACATAGCCATCAAAGACAGTAACCTGGTTTCGCCTTTGACTGGTATTTTGACCACTGCCCCCAGCACCATCACCGGCATCCAGCTCACTGCCGCTGATTACTTCGAGGTAGTTGACCCCCAAACTTTGGTTTTCCGGGCACCTGTGGATGAAGTGGACATTAAAGACGTCAGTATCGGTCAAACCGCCCTAGTTACTTTGGACGCCTATCCGGATGAACCGATCCAAACCACCATCAGTTATATCGCGCCCATCAGTAGTAAAACAGAAAGCGGTACGGCTTTTGTGGTTGAACTGGCTCTGCCAGAAGCTACTGATCTGACCAAACTCCGCCTGGGTATGAACGGCGATGTCAGCATCACTCTAGATAGCAAAAATGATGTTTTGTCAGTGCCACTGTCTGCCACCAGAACCCGAGATGGTCAAACATTTCTAGACGTGAAAACCGGCGAAAAAACCTACGCAGAACGTGAGATTCAAGTTGGTCTGGAAACCGATGAGCAAGTCGAGGTGACTGCTGGATTAAATCAAGACGAACAAATCCTAATTCCCACCCAGTAATTATGCAAACCATCCTGGAGCTTCACCGGGTCAGTAAAGAATACATCCTGGGTGATACTCATATCAAAGCACTCAATCACGTCAGTCTCAAAATCCATCAAGGTGACTTCGTGGCCATCATGGGCCCATCTGGTTCGGGTAAATCGACTTTTTTACAGGTGGCTAGTATGCTGGCAGAACCAACCGGCGGCACGATTAAACTGAATGATATTGATGTGACTGCCTATAATGAAGTCCAGAGATCCCGTTTGCGCAATCAAGAAATTGGCTTTGTTTTCCAAAGTTTTAACTTACTACCCCGCACCAGTGCGGTAGATAATGTCCGACTGCCACTTATTTATGCTAACGTCGATGAAAAAGAACAAATCAATCGGGCGGTGGCGATGTTGGAGTTGGTCGGGCTGCAAGATAGGTTGAAAAACACGCCTGCCCAGCTCTCGGGCGGCCAACAACAAAGGGTAGCTATCGCCAGAGCTTTGGTCAATAATCCCAGCATCATTTTTGCCGACGAACCCACCGGTAATCTGGATAGTAAAAGCGGTCAGGAGATCAAAGATATATTTCAAAAATTAAGTC
>CAZIBX010000008.1:0-17338 GCA_964537615.1 uncultured Pseudomonadales bacterium | reverse complement strand
TGCCGTTTCATCGATAACCAATTCTAGGCTCATTGGATGATTTGACATAATATAAGGATTCTCTCTCTCTCTCTCTGTTTAATTTGTCAAGGACTCGGGACCTATAAGTCAGGCACATACCTTGAACTATTTGTGTTGTATTTGGTAAGTTCAAACACCTCCTCACTTGGCTGTCCTAGCATTTCCTGTTATATTTAAGTTATGTCTGACCAACTTTTGACTTCTCCGGTAGTTTCAACTCCTGCCTCAACTCCGACAGATTCAACCAGTCCAACTTCTCCTGTAGCTCCAACTGATCCTAGCCAGCCCAAACAAGATCCTTTGGCAGTTTTGCAGGACATTTTGGCCCAAGCCAAAAACAAATCTGGGGGTAAAACCGGTCAAACTTCACCCGTTTCAGCCGGAGATTTAGTTGGCTTAGCTGATTTAGGTCAACCACCGATTGTTAATTCCGAACCAGCCGTTGATCCGGCCGTAGAAGCCACCCAAAAGGCCGAGCAAGCCGCCAAATTGGCCGAAGCCAAAGCGGCTGAAGAAGCAGAAAACTTGCGCAAACAACAAGAACTGGAACAACAAATTATCGCCCAGAAAGCCGTCATCGCTCAAGAAATGCAGACTAGCACCCAAGAAAAGGCCCGATTGGAGCAAAAACAAGAGGAAGCCGACGCCAACCAAACCGGTATTTCTAGTGATCCGGGTTTTATGATTCATCAAATCAGTCACGATAAAGCTCAAGTATGACAGCCCCCAAACCTAGCTTCCGGCCCAGGCCGGGTGGTGGTTTCAACCAAGGCATGGGTCAGTTTGGTGAAGCGCTAGATGAGTCAGCCATGGCCCAGGCCGGTAGTCAGAAATCCTTGACCCAACAAAGTGTATCGCCGACGAACGCGCCACCACCAGGACCAAATTCTGGAGCTGGTGGTCAAGCCGGACCACCTCCAGCGCCGCGCCCAGTAGGTGGTTTGAGCGAGGAATTACTCAAACGGCCAGCCAAAGATATTTGGCAGGAAATCCGCCAGTTTTTTTCGCTTAATACTTGGCTAGGTATCAAACCAGACACCAACGATCCCCAGAAAAAAGCCAAAATGGCCGCTACGCACAAGCGGTTTAACAGTTTGACGGAAGATCAGCAAGCCGTGGCCAAAAAACTGTATCAAGAAAAAATGCAGAGACAAAAACAAGAGGAAGAAGAAAAACAGAGGCGCAAACAACTAGAGGAGAAGAAAAAAGCCGAGTCTCTGGTCATGCCGTCTTCGCCCAAAAAAGGCCCCATCGGCCCGGCGAGTGGCAAAAGTAACAAGGCCAATACCACAGAAATGCTGAATCAGCAGAGGAAGATGTTGAGCAATCCTAATCAAGGGTTCTAACAAGCTTTTCTTGTAACACGCTCGATTGCCAACTTGGGTTTGGTGGTATATTACTGTCACAATCTAGCCAAACTACCTCCATGCACCTCTATAACACTTTAACCAGAAAAACCGAAAATTTCCAGCCCCATAAAAAAAACCAGGTTGGGTTATACGCCTGTGGTTTCACCGTTTATGACTATACCCATCTGGGTCACCTGCGCAAGTACACCATGGATGATGTCTTGATCAGGGTTTTGCGCCATGCTGACTATCAAGTTAAGTTTGTCCAAAACGTCACCGATGTAGGCCACTTGACTTCTGATGCTGACACCGGTGAGGATAAGCTCGAGAAGGGAGCTAAAAAGTACCAAAAAACAGTTTGGGATATAGCCAAGGAATTTGAAAAATACTTTTTTGACAGCATGGATCAAATGGGTAACTTGCGGCCAGATGTCAGCTGCCGGGCCACAGAACACATCGAGGCCCAAATTAATTTGGTCAAAAAACTGGAAGATAAGGGTTTTACCTATGTTATTCCAGATGATGGAGTGTATTTTGACACCAGTAAATTTCCCAGTTACTGCGAGCTGGCTCAACTCAAAATTAAAGATCTCAAAGCCGGAGCCAGGGTAGAGCAGGTGGTGGGTAAACGCAACTCGACTGATTTTGCGCTTTGGAAATTTGAGCGACCTGGTGAGAACCGGGCTATGAGTTGGCCCAGCCCTTGGGCTAAACGCGGGTTTCCTGGTTGGCATATCGAGTGTAGTGCTATGGCCATGCAGTATTTGGGCGACCAGTTGGATATCCACACTGGTGGCATCGATCACATTCCGGTGCATCACACCAACGAAATCGCTCAAGCTGAAGCGGCCACGGGCAATAAACCTTTTGTCAAATACTGGGTGCATCATAATTTCTTGCGGATCGATGGCGAAAAAATGAGCAAGAGCTTAAATAATTTTTTTACCATTGATGATGTGCTGAAAAAGGGTTTTGACCCTATGGCATTACGCTTACTGTTCCTGATGTCCCATTACCGCGACGAAATGAACTTCACTTGGGATTCATTGCAAGCGGCGCAAACCTCTTTTGATAAACTGATCGAAAAAATTGCAGACTGGCAAAAACAATTGGTCAAGATCAAACCGGTCGAGCTATCTACCCCAGCCCAAGAGTTAACACATAAATTTTGGCAGTTTATGGAAGATGATCTGCAGACCTCCCAGGCCGTGGCGGTTATGTTTGAAACGGTCAAAGCTGATCTGACTCTAGCCGAAAAAATGAACCTGATCTTGGATTTTGATCAGGTCTTGGGTTTGCAGTTGCTGGAGCGGAGTAAAAAGTTTCAGCCCCACTTGGCCTTGACCAAAGACCAGTTGCCATCAGATGTGGTGGAGTTGTTAGCCAAGCGCCAAAATGCCCGTCTGGCTAAAGATTACAAATCGGCCGATACTCTACGCCAGAAGTTGGCGGGCCTAGGGTATAGTGTGAGGGATGAAAAGGGTGGGCAGGTGGTGGGGAGGGAGTTTAGCCGGTAACAAGTTCGTTTTCAGAAATTTGTTTTCCTTGCCAATCAGCATATCTTAGTTTTGAGTTATTTTGTGAGCTACCCAACTTTTTTACCTGATTAAGTCGTACGTATAGCACAGTCCACCTATCATTAACATAACAATAGACTTCGGCCACCCATTTTCTTCTCGGTACTCTACCAACCTTAAACTTCCCTTTCCACTCACAGTGTTTATCTGTTAGGGTTATTCCTCCACCACCATTTTCTTGAGTATCAGAATTTGCCCAAGGCATATCTGATCCATTAAATCCTTTTCCAGTGACAGCAACAACTTCTCCATCTCTAAAACCTTCGTTTGAACTAGCTAATATCTCCAGATCGCTGTCTGATGTCTGATGATCTAAAACTTCAGTGGGCAATCCAGTCACTACACTAGAAGCTTCCGCCGGTGTAATTGGAAATCCTAAATATAAGCGTATTAAAAGCAAAAGTGTGGCTGTATTGAGAGCCATTTTGCTTAAGTCAACATGAGATAAAATATCTGGTTTCGACATATCTCTGTATTATAGGATACTATGCTATAGTTTGTCAACTTTTGGTACAAAATGATTGATAAACAAGATCAAGCGTTGTTACACTTCTTGCTAGTTATCGGTGTTTTAATCAAAAAAAACACAGTTTTAATCAAAAAAAATGCCACACTTTGAGCTTATAAAAGTCATATCACTTTATGACACATCAATCGTATAAAGCCATAAAAAGACCACACTCGGTACTGGAAAATACCATGAATATCTTGTATAGTGACGCCATGTCACAACCTAATCAGCTTAAAATGAGCATGCCACCTGCTATGTTGAAACAGTTGCAGGCCAAGGCCAAAGCCGTAGGCGTGCCGGTGTCTTTGTATTTAAAACACATAATTGTTACCCACTTAGAAACTGACGTCGCTATCAGTAAGATCAAAAAAACAGCCAAAAATTGGACACCACCTGCAGATCTTCCGACTTTGCCGGCTTCTGAATGGACTGAAAGGCAAGTTCGGCGCGCCATAAGAGATCGATCAAAGGCCTTGGAATTTGATACGGTTGACGATATGTTTGCATATGTAAACAAATTGAAATAAACAGATGCGCTTAATTTTTGATCCAAAGTTTCTCAAGAATTTAGCTAAGTTTAAAAAAAATAAAAAAACTTATAATCAAATTAATCAAAAGTTAAAAATTTTTCAGAAATCTCCCCAACACCCTTCTTTAAGACTGCACAAGTTGTCGGGAAGATCAGAAAACGCTTTTAGCATTTCAATTGATAAGTCCATCAGAATCATATGTGTTTTAAAAAAAGATTTCTGGCAAATTGTTAATATCGGCACCCATGACCAGGTTTATAAAGAAAACTAGGGTATAGAATACAATCATGTCTCTTTCTGTCGGCATCGTTGGCCTGCCCAATGTAGGCAAGTCCACCCTTTTTAACGCTCTGCTCAAGCGCCAGGCGGCGCTGGTGGCCAACTATCCTTTTGCCACCATCGAGCCCAACATCGGCATTGTGCCGGTACCGGACGATCGGTTGGATGTTCTGGCCAAAATCGTTAAAACTAGCGTCATTAAACCGGCCACGGTCGAGTTTGTCGATATCGCCGGTTTGGTCAAAGGAGCCAGTCAGGGAGCGGGTTTGGGTAATCAATTTTTATCTCACATCAGGGAAACCAGCTTGATTTGTCACGTTATCCGAGCTTTTGATGACAGCGATATCATCCGTGAAGGTTCAGTCGAGCCAGCCACTGATCTAGCCGTGGTAAGGACCGAGTTGCAGTTGGCGGATTTAGCTACGGTCGAGCGCCAGGTCGAGCCCAAAGGCGCTGGAGCTGATAGTGAGGCCAAACTACGTTGGGGTTTGATCTGTCAATTCAAAGCAGTATTGGAAAAAGGCCTACCCGTCAGTCAAGTTATCGAGTCGCTGGCCGGTGATAGCCGTGAGTCGGCAGAGCAAACCGCCAGAGAGTTATCACTTTTGACTGCCAAAAGCGAACTTTTTGTCCTGAACGTGTCAGAAGATCAACTCAAGCAGGGAGTTAATCAATTGACGGCCGATTTTGCCAGCCAGCTAATGGCCAAGACCCATCAGGTAGTGGTGATGTGCAATCAAATCGAGAGCGAGCTATCAAGTTTGTCCAGTGAAGACCAGAAACTGTATTTGGCAGATTTAGGTTTGGAGTCAAGCGGTTTGGAGCGACTGATTGTGGCGGCTTACCGATCTTTGGGTTTGCAGAGTTTTTTGACTGCCGGCGAAAAAGAAGTCCGGGCTTGGACAATCACGGTGGGTACGCCGGCCAGAAAAGCGGCCGGCGTGATTCATACAGATTTTGAAAGACTGATGATCTCCGCCAAAGTTATCAGCTATCAGGATTTCGTGGCCTGTCAGGGTTGGAAGGTGGCCAAAGATCAGGGTAAACTGCGGGTGGAAGGTAGAGAATACATCATGCAGGAGGGGGATGTGGTGGAGTTTTTGATTGGGAAGTAATTTGCTATACTAATGCGGGCTAGGATTTATATGTCGATTACGATAGGCAACTTAATAATTGAAGGGGGGGGCAAAGTCTTTAATGGCGATGTTATTGTTAGTTATAGACAAAATCCCATTGCAAGTGAGCCAGAGGTAAAAAGCACTGAGGGGGGGGAATTCCCAGATCCACCAGAAGTTCCTGCTTGGGTTCTGCAAGAGTATTCCCATCTTTCTAAAATAGCATATTTTCCAGATTCGGGTATACAAGTAATGACATATACAGATCCAAAATTTAATCATCCACAAAATCTATTGGACTTTTCTGGTACTGGGTTGTGGGTAAAAATGGTTAATTATCCTCCAATTGAATTTAACGGAATGAAGTGGATTTTATATGGAAATACTGGTCCTCTGGAAAGCAGGTAGTTATTTTGCTTTTCATGTTATAATCTACCTTCCAAATCACGGCTAGTTTCCTTTCCGATCAGGTGATCGGAATCCAATCCTTCCGGGAAACACGCCATTAATAAGGAGGCAATATGCTGAAAGTACCCCAAGATATCCGTATCCGCCGATACGAGTTGACCGTCATCACGCCTGGTGGTTTCACATCAGATGAGACGCAAAAATTACTTGAAACTATTACTCAAGTTGTGACCAAAACATCGGCCACAATTATCGAGAAACAAGATTGGGGTCAAAAAGACTTGAGTTACACCATCATCAGTGGTGGCAAGCGTCATAATGTCGGCGTTTACACTCACTGGGTTTTTGAGTGTGATAGTAGCCGGGTCAGTCCGATTGATCGGGAGCTCTCTTTGAATCATCAGGTTTTGCGTCATCTTTTGGTTTTGGCTGACAAAGGTCCTAAACCAGGCCTAGAAGTGACTGATAAGACACCAGCCGAGCCAGAAATGCCGACTAGGGAATCAAAATAAGTACGGTTTAATGTAAGGAGTACAATTTAGACTGGTTAACAGTAACAAAAGGAAGGAAAGACAATATGTCTAGTCGCTCACTCAATAAAGTTATGTTGATTGGTAATCTCACCAGAGATCCCAACATCCGCTACACCCCCAACAACACAGCGGTGTGTAGCTTTGCTATCGCCACCAATCGGACTTGGATGCCCGCCGATGGGGGAGAGAAGCAAGAAAAGGTGGAGTTTCATAACCTGGTGGCCTGGTCCAAATTGGCTGAAATTTGTGGCCAACTTTTGCACAAAGGCGACAAAATTTACGTCGATGGTCGGATGCAAACCCGCAAGTGGAAAGCAGATGACGGAGCCGATCGCCAGATCACAGAAGTAGTGATAGAAAATATGATTCTACTGCACTCACCTGGTGGTCGGGTGGCCAGTGATGAAGTCGTAACAGAAGCCGAATCAGCCACTTCAGAAGTTGAGCCGGCCGGAGATCAAGTCGAGGATGTCAAAGATGTAGCCGATGACATTCCTTTTTAATCAAAATTAGTAAAAAGAAAGCTGAAACTATGAGACCTTCCAAAACAAAGCGTATACGCAAAGGCCCCAAAGCCAAAAAAATCAAAAGCGCTTACTTTACTTATAAACAGCCAGACGGTCTGCGCCGATTTATCTCCGAGACCAACTCAATCATGACGCGTGATGAAACCGGCCTGACCCAGAAGTTGCAGCGCCAGTTGAGTTTGGCCATCAAGCGAGCCCGTCATTTAGCGCTTTTGCCTTTCACTCAAAACGCATAATTCTCCTCTATGCAGGTAAGGTTGACCCACGTTACAATGCATAGTCTATGAGGTCTATATTTAAGTTGCTTTCACAGTTTGTACTGGTAGCTTTGTTGGTAATTTTGGGGGCGGTCAGTCAACAACGTTATGGTTGGGTGCAAAAGATTGCTCTGCTACGCACTGACAGAACTCAATTTCAGAAACAATCAGAAGTTAAACAGTACAACACTCAAGCGACTGACAGAGTAGATTTGGGTGAGTTCTGGCAGGTTTGGGCGCAGGTTGAGCAGGACTACGTCGAGCCGGAAAAAGTTAACGATAAATCCATGGTTGACGGGGCTATCAGTGGTATGGTGGCTTCCTTGGGCGATCCCTACACTATGTACTTGCCACCGGCAGAAAATGCCCGCAGTGGGGAAGAGCTGGCCGGTTCTTTCTTCGGGGTGGGGATTGAGCTGGGATATATCGATAATGTTTTGGCTGTGGTGGCTCCTCTGCCTGGTACACCAGCTGATAAAGCTGGAGTTCAAGCTGGTGATTTAATTTTGCGGGTCAAAGATGAGTCCAAAAAATTGGACGAAGAAACTACTGGTTGGTCACTGGACAAAGCGGTGGAAAGTATCCGGGGTGCCAAAGGCACAACGGTTGAGTTAAATTTATATCGACCGGATGATAAAACCAAATCAGAACCGTTTGACGTTAAGTTGGTCAGAGACGAAGTGGTGGTTAAATCAGTCGAGTTGAAGATCGCACAAATCGGTGGCAAAAAAATTGCTCACCTGAAACTTATCCGCTTTGGTGGTCGCACCGACGGTGAGTGGAACGCTGCGGTCCAAACGATTTTACAGCAAAAAAATGATCTGGACGGCATCGTACTAGATTTACGCAACAATCCTGGCGGCTATTTTGACGGAGCTATCGAAGTAGCTAGCGAGTTTATCCAGAGTGGAGTAGTGGTCACAGAAAAAGGCAAGACCAAATCACAAGACTTTACCGCCAACGGCCAAGCCAGATTGCAGGGTTTACCATTGGTGGTTTTGGTCAATAAAGGCAGCGCTAGTGCCTCGGAAATTGTGGCTGGAGCACTGCGTGACCGGCTCCAAACTAAGTTAATCGGTGAAAAGACTTTTGGCAAGGGTACAGTTCAGGACAGACGGGAACTAGGTAATGGCGGTGGTCTGCACGTGACGATCGCCCGCTGGTTACTACCAAGCGGAACTTGGATTCATCATGAAGGATTGGGAGTCGATGTCCAAGTTAAGGACGATATAACTACCAAAAACGACGAAGCGTTGGAAAAAGCAGTGATGGAGTTGCCGGTCAGAAAATTCTAAATTAATTGGTTTGGCGGTCTACCAATTACTTTGACTGGGAAGTAGTTGATAAATTTAATCGTCAATTTCTGGTTTTTCACCTGGTTTGAATTCTGGATCAAGTAGGGCAGTGCGGACGGACATCACCAGAGAGCCGACACTGCCTTCTACAATCTCACTCAAGTTATACCAGGATTGTTTGGTGCGATGATCGGTGACTCGATTTTGAGGGAAGTTATAAGTACGGATTTTCTCGGCGCGCGCGGCCGAACCGATAGCACTTCTAGCTTGGTCCAAACTACTGGCTTGACGGGCTTCTGCCTGTTCCCACAGTCGCGCGCGCAGTAATTCCCTAGCAATTTCCCGATTCTGGGCCTGCGACCTTTCTGTTCGGCAGGATACCACGATACCTGATGGCAAGTGAGTTAAACGCACCGCGCTGTTGGTTTTATTGACCGATTGACCACCAGCCCCACCCGCTCGCATAAACTGCCAGTCTAGATCTTCTTCCCGGATTTCTATCACGGCTTTGGGTACTTCTGGCAGTACGGCCACTGTAGCGGTAGAAGTGTGAATCCGGCCAGAACTTTCTGTCACCGGTACCCGCTGTACCCGGTGTACCCCGGATTCAAATCGGAAAAAGTCAAATGGAGTAAGCATGATACCAGCATCATTTTCTGATGTTTTGATCAAACTTTTACCTTTGACTTGAATGACTAAATCATCGACGTATGACAACCGAAAACTAGTACTTTCTATAAACCGACAGTACATCCGCATCAACTCGCCGGCCCACAATTTGGCTTCATCTCCGCCCGTGCCTTGCCTGAACTCAAAAGTGGCGTTGGTCTCTATCACGGATGTTGGTTCTGTCTGATTGCCACCAGCCACACCACTTTCATACTGGGCACTGGCGGTTTGTAGCTGGGAGAGTTGGGTAGTTAAGTCTGCCAGCTCCGATTGGGCCAAACCGGCCATTTCCTGATCTTGGAGTAATTGCTTAGTTTGGTTGATCCGCTGTTCCAACTCCTGAATTTGATCGATAAAGGGATTAAACATACCAGCTCCTATTATAGACCCGCATCAAGCCAATCACTAAACTGATCAAAAATTGAAATATGACAATCCAGCTAAACGGTGGCGGTTGAAGTCTTGACCACTCGGGCCTGTTGGCGCATGACTTGTTGTTGTTCGCGTAGAATTTCTTGATAACTTTTGACTGGCCCAGTGTATTTCTTTTTCTTTTTGGCCAAAACTGCCTGTTTGGCTTGAGCTGATTGGACTTTTTTCATGAAGCCCTCGACCCGACCCTGGCGATCAACAAACCTAGCTTCACCGGTGAAAAATGGGTGACAAAATAAACAAATGTCCACCTGCATAGTGTCTTTGGTTGAGCCGACAGTAAATTTCTGACCACAACTGCAAGTGACTTGACAGTCGTTGTACCAGGTGGGATGAATGTTACTTTTCATAATTTATTTTGATCAAAGCGCTGATCAAATCGAGCGGTTAGTATACCATAAAAACCTGTTTTGCGCAGTGTTATTCAGCTGATTTGATCTTGGCGACTGCCACGTCTGTGGTGAATGTGTTTTGCTCACCTGTTTGCATGTTTTTGATAGTAACTTGATTTTGAGCTAGTTCAGTTTCACCGATCAGAGCCACAAACTTAATTTTTTGTTGGTTGGCATACTTGAATTGTTTGGCCAGTTTATCAGCTACAGGATAGACATCCACACTGATACCAGCTTGTCTGAATTGAGTCGCTAGTTGCAGTGAAGCCGGTCGAGTGGAGGGGTCAAAGTCACAGATCATAACCTGGACAGCATTATCCAAGTCTGGTATTAGACCCAGCAGTTGGGCCGCTTCCACAGTCCGGTCAAAGCCCAGCCCAAAACCTGTGGCCGGGATAGAAATGCCAGATATTTTTTGAGTTAAACCGTCAAAGCGTTCTCCACCCAAAACTGATCCGGCTTCATACCCTGGAATCCTGATTTCCCAGATCGGCCCGTCAGAGTAGGCGAAAGATCTGGCGATAGTAGGCTCGAATTGATACCAGCTTTTATCAAAGCCATAGCTGGCCAAAGTGGCAAAGATAGTTTGCAGAGTTGAGTTGGGAGTCAAGTTTTTGACTTGGTCCAGATATTTGACTGCCAGAGCTTGATCGATACCGTTTTTGACCATATCAGCCACTACACCGGTTTCACCGATTTTATCCAGCTTATCGATCGCTACCACGGCTTGGTAGGGTAAGTCTTTAATCAGTGATCGGTCGTTGATGTAGACTGTAGCTTGGGGAAAACCCAGGCGACGATAAATATCCAGTCCCAGAGCGATAACTTCAGCATCTGCCGTAGGCGAGGTACTACCAAAAATATCGGCATCACACTGCAAGAATTCGCGATAGCGGCCTTTTTGAGGTTTTTCAGCTCTAAACACCGGTTGGACTTGGTAGCGCTTGAAGATGCTGGGTAGTTGGTTTTGATACTGGGCCACCACTCGGCAGGTGGGTACGGTTTGGTCGTAACGCAGAGCCACTTCTCGGTCGCCGTTATCTTTGAACTGATAAAACAACTTTTCATCCTCGCCGATCTGACCTTGGAAAAGTACTAGCGACTCGATGGTTGGAGTTTCTAGCGGAGCAAATCCCCAGAGCTCGAAGGTCTGGATGATTTGTTTAATCACGTAGTCGCGTCGGCGTTTTTCTGCCGGCAAAAAGTCTCTGAAACCTTTCAGTGTTTGTAGATTATTTTTCATAAATTTATTTCCTTGACGGTAGCTGTGATTGTAACCTCTTTCTGGCTAAAATTAAAACGGAGTGTTTGGCCGGAAGGTTGAAGCACAACTTGGTTTTTACTTAGTAAAGCAAAAGCTAGTGAGCCGGAACCACAAGCTGATTCCCATACCAACGAATCAGTCGCCCGAACATAAATTACTGGCTGAATTCGGTTATTTTGGTAGTAAATCAAACCAGCAGCCGGAGAGCTAATAGTTTGATCGCGTAACCACTTTGTTTGTTGACTTGTCAGTTGTTTTGACTTATTAAATCCTTTCATGATTTTATAAGTTATGCCTTTCAGATAAACTTCATCGCCGGTCATTCTGATGAACTAAATCAGGAAACGTGGCGCTGACCAAGTTCCCTGTCCGACTAATTTTGACCAAGTTATTCAAACCAGAAGTTGCCACAGCTACATCTGTCAAACCAGTTTTTTGACTGACCAAATATCCCGCTGCCAAAGTGCCGTTGATACACAGTTCATCACCCATCATGGTAAATTTGGCCGGACTGTTATAGTTCTTTGCCCAAGTTAAAAAGCCAACTTGTTCGATTCGTTGATTGGCTAACATGATATCTCGCGCAAGATCAGCGCGTTGATTTTTAGAGAACAGATTAGTCACAACGCCAGTTATCTGTCCTGCGGTATCAATGAGTTTGTATGCAAATTTTTTCATATATTTCTTTCTCAAAACTATTTCCATTACGATGGATATAGGGGGAGGATAGGATTGATTTTTATCCTCCCCCTCAACTTTACTACTCGTTGGGCCTTAAGCGGTCAATCGCCACTGGTTTCAACTTATTTAATGGTTGACCAGACGGTTTTTCTTCTAAACGCGCCATAGTCCATGTCCAAAATCCGGCTCGACTCATATTGGCCGGATCACCACCTTCTTGCCCTGTTTTGACTTCAGCATTGTTTTTCATATTTCTTTCTCTTCCCAAACCTCCAAAAAATCTATGGGAGTACAAAAAACTCCCGAGTAGCGGGAGTAGGGGCTTTCTAGAGGTCTGGTTTTGATTAAATATTAAAAGGCACGACCACCCACTCCCACCAAGTGAGAGTGATGATGCAAATAGCTAGTCGACAAATTAACTTTTAACACGATGATAAGTATAAAGTCCTATAGTTTTGATGTCAATGGCCAGAAGTTTTTCTTTTCAATCTTTCATTTGCTTCATTGATTCTTTTAAAAATTGTGTCATCAAGGTCTGGATTTCTGTCAGGGTGGTAAAGCGCAACAAGGGCTCTATATCGTCGAGACAGAGTATCTTTGGTAAAAGGTAAACCACGCTGAAAGCCAAAAATTTTATAGTCAAAACTTTCATCTCCCCATTTAGGATCTTGAAGTATTATTGGTCCAATTAGTTCTGGATCAAAATCAGATGTTTCGGACGGTTCTCCTTTACCCCCCCCACCTCGTGTTGTGCTGTTGCCATCATGGTGCTGTGAACCAGAAGGTTCTTTGGCGTGAGTGTATTTCCTATAATCATCTGCCGACAAAGGCCTAAGTTTATCAATTAGTTTCGGTGAAAAATCTAGCTTGATAGAGACGATCACTGGCATGCCTTGAGCATTAAATCTAGTGTAATCTATATTACGAAACTGGATTTTAGCGGTCGCTCCAACCAGCTGCGTTGAAAATCTGATGGTAGTGGTTGTGTTTGGATTTACTGGTTCAGAGCCAGTTGTTTCTGAAGCTTCTTCCAATAAAGCATCTGGTCTCTGATTTTTTAGTTGGACAATTAACATCCTATGTACAGTCCCTGCATTTGATCCTAAGTCTGATCTAAACTTTAGCCCGCCCCATTCATCACGCGATAACGGAGGACGACCGTTATCGCTAACAGGGTCAACTAAGGTCTTTAGATCGATTCCTGCCAAAGCAGCAAATAATCCGATCTGATCTTGTCTAGGAACTCTGTTTTTGCCCATGTACTTGAATATTTCTAGTAAGTCTAGTGACACAGGTTCTTTTAAAAGATCTTCTTGTCCTGTTAATTTTCTACCTTCTAATTCTGAACTTACTTTTATTAACCAATCTTGAAATTTGGAAAATACAAGTTCTCGTACGGTGGGATGTGGCCCAGATGTGTGGGCGCGGTCATTTCCAAACGCTTGCAAACCCCGGTTAAGCCACTCTGCAATTAATTGGGTTGGGTCAGGATGTGATTCTCTCTCTTGACCATCGCCGTCAGGGTGTGTGTGTGTGAACTGAGTTTTATCAAATTTTGTCGTCATGAATTATCATTCTAGTTTATCAATTCACCTAGTTCAACAATCAAAATATTTTGTTACAAGTTTGGTAATACATAGTAAAATCCAATTATCACCAATCGTTAAGTATTGACTTTTACCTTGTCTAGAGTTAATCTCGCTTTAGATCTTGAAGACCTGGGAAGTCGGGACCATATTCCAGGCACTTGCGCGAGCATGTCAGATGAAGGAAACTTACCCGCCCTTCCAAGATCTCTTAAAAACACCAATCTCATGGTGTTTTTTTGTCTATATAAGTACTTTTTATCTTTAGACTTGTCTAAAAAATTATCAAAGTGAGTTACCACAATGCTTTTGGTTCGAAAGGTTGATGCTTTATCAACTACAACCTGATTTACACAATTGTGAAAATTCATTTTGAAGAAATGCAATCTGCCATCAGTGTTTTGAAAAATTTCATCAGGATAGTTGAGTGTAAAAACAAACTGAAAGAGTCTTTTTGTATCAATTTGTCCTGTTTGTTTATTCAAAAAATGCTTGGAAAAGTGTTCAAAAACTGTTTTTGTAATAGTAATTATTGTTCTTAGTTGGTAGCTAGTTTTTAGTGCTATAGATTCATTTAGGACTGCGACAATAGAGCAGATCTTCTGACCCATATATACTTTCGAGGCCTCCAAAAGATAGTTTTTAAAATTGCTTAAAACTTAAACCGTCGAGAAATTCTGGATTACTAAACTTACGTCTCACCAAAAAACACTAAAACACAGCTCTTGCAACTAACGTAACAAAAACTTTTTGAAACCTATTTCATGCTAAAATACTAGAGATAATCTGGGGCCCGTAGGTAAATGGTATACCGGCGCATTCGCATTGCGCAGTTCCGAGTTCGATTCCCGGTGGGTCCACAATGTGTTATTTACTCCACCAGCGACCTAACCGTGGTAGTAAATAAAGTATTATCTTTGGTATAACCGACCACCAACACCGCCGTATCAGTTTTTAATTTAGCCACAGTGGTGGCCGAGCCATCAGCGCCTTGGATTTTGGTAGCTTTATTGATGACAAAAGTTTTGGTGCTGTTATCCAGCCGGGTAGTCACATCGACCTTGGAGGCAGTGATTGACTTGAGCGTGCCCAAGGTGACAGTAATGGGTAATGGGGCAGGTGACTTGGTGAAAACATCCAGCTTACTGGCTACCAAAGTATTGATGTCATCCGGCTTGGTCAAAGCACCAGTAGCCAGCATGGTACTGCCCACCGTCAATTCGCTTTTTTTGAGGGGCTTATTGTCTTGTAGCACACTCAATTTATCGGCCAAAGGCACGATCAAAGTGCCTTTTTTGTGTTTAATACTGACGGCTTCATCGTTGACTCTTTCGATCGTCCCCAGGATGACGCGTCGGTATTGGGAGAGAGTAGAGATAGTTTGATTTAGCTGTTTTTCTTGTTCATCAGTTAACTGTTTATTGATCCGATCCAAGATGGCTTGAGTCGTTTCATCTGTGGTGACAGTTGGTGTGGTTGTGGTGGCTGTGCTGGTTGGGCTGGGACTGGCACTTTTTGTTGTGGTGGGACTGACCTTGGCTGATGGTGAAGCGGTAGGAGTGGCGGCCGATACTGGCAAAACACACCAAATTACTAGGCCCAGCAGGAATCCTAGGAGCATGAGTTTGGTAGAAATGTGTGAGGTGTTTATAGACATAATTTTATGGTTTCAAAGTCGGAGTGGCAGTGGCTTTAAGTTTGGCAGTTGGACTAGGTGATAGTTTGGGCGTGGCTTTGGTGGTAGGAGAAGGACTGACTTTGGTCGTGGGCGAAGGACTGGCGGAGCTGGTGGGTTGGGCGACGCTACTTTCCAAAACGACCAATTTTTCTATTTGATCAACCTGACCACTTTCATCAACTGAAATGACGCTAATCACATTGGGACCGGTTTTGAGTGCAACCTCTGCCTCAAACTGCCCGTCTGATCCAGTTTTAACGATGCTATCGGCGTTGCCCACTAGTATCACGACCTGGGAGTTGGTTGGCCCCGTGCCTTTGACCGTGATTTTTTCTTCATTGACCAGCAAACCATCTTCTGGCGCAGTTACAACCAAATCACCGGCCACTTGATTTTCATCTGTGGTAGCCGGAGTAGGGGAGACAGTCAACTGGTTGGTCGGGTCAGGCGTCAGTGTCCGCTTCATACTGTAGACTCCCACCGTCACAATCAAACCCAAACCCAGACCTACAGCAGCAGCGATTAATGTTTCTTTATTCATAGCTAAACGTCTGTCAGACCCCCTCATCATATCACGGCACTTGGTGGTATAGTACGATTGTTTGGTTAGTGGGAGATTACTTATGCAAATCACTTATTTGGGTCACAGCGCATTTAAACTGAAGGGCAAAAAGGGTAGTGTAGTCATGGATCCTTTTGGTCATGTCGGTTTCACCATGCCCAAACAAAGCGCAGATATAGTCACCGTTTCCCATCAGCACCCTGATCACAACCTAGTTAATGATGTGAGTGGTACTGCAAGGCGAGCCAGGCCGTTTTTGGTGACGCAACAAGGTGAGTATGAAGTGGGTGGTATTTCTGTGTTTGGGGTAGGGACTTATCACGACGATGTTCAGGGTGCAGAAAGGGGTAGTAACTTGGTTTTTACAGTTTTACTGGACGATATACGGATTTGTCACTTAGGCGACTTGGGTCACGAGCTGACTTCTGATCAACTGGAAGCCATCGGCAGTGTGGATATTCTGCTTTGTCCAGTCGGCGGTCACTTTACGATTGACCCATCTGTCGCCGTTAAAGTCATCAGATCTCTGGAACCGGCTATAGTTATTCCCATGCATTACAAGACCGACAGGCACGACAGCGCCACTTTTGGTCAACTGGCTAGCGTAGCTGATTTTCTCAAAACCTACGGAGTAGACGTCGCTCCCCAGCCCAAACTGGAAATTGAGGCCGGGCGTTTGCCAGAAGAAACAGAAGTGGTGGTACTGTCGGAAACAGTGGTTTAGTAAATTTATTTAGTAACTTAATAAGTTTTTAGTATGAGCCAAACTCAACTCCCTCCCCAATCACTTGATGGAGAAAGTTCGGTTCTATCCGCTATTTTGATTGATACAGATGCGATCGTCAAAGTAGCTGATATTTTGAGCCCCGATAGTTTTTATGACAAAAATCACCAGTTGATCTATGAAGCCATGCTGGAGCTGTATACCAAGAACCAGCCCATCGATGTCATAACTTTGACCGAGATTTTGCGCCGTCACAAAAAACTGAAAACTATCGGCGGAGCGGCCAAACTGGCCGATTTATCCAGCGTAGTGTCTACTGCCGCCAATGTAGTCCATTACGCCCAGTTGGTGGCTGATGCCTACACCAAGCGCAAGCTGATTTCTCTCACTGCTGAAATCTCATCTCAAGCTTTTGACGAAAGTAAAGAAGCCAAAGACGTATTGGATCTGGCAGAACAGCGGGTTTTCGCGGTGTCTCAAGTTCATTCTGGAGCTTCATTTTTACCTCTCAAAGATACTTTGGTCGAAAGTTTTGAGCGTTTGGATGAGTTGCAGAGATCTGGTGGGGAGTTACGCGGTGTGGCTACCGGTTTTGCCGATTTGGACAGGTTGTTGGCCGGACTGCAACGCTCTAACTTGGTAATTTTGGCTGCTCGGCCGGGTATGGGTAAGACCGCTTTTGCTCTCAACATCGCTCATCATGTGGCGGTAGCCGATCAAAAAAAGGTGGGTATTTTTTCTTTGGAGATGAGCAAAGAAGAGCTAGTGGATCGGCTCTTGGTCAGTCAGGCGGATATCGATGCTTGGCGACTCAAAACCGGTCGGCTGGATCAACAGGATTTTTTGAAATTATCTGATGCTATGGGAGTTCTAGCTGATGCTCAACTATTTATCGATGACACGCCAGGATTATCAGCTGGAGGGTGTTCTGGAGCCAGGCCAGAGCGA
>CAZIBX010000007.1:0-17376 GCA_964537615.1 uncultured Pseudomonadales bacterium | reverse complement strand
GGTGATAAGTAGCTCGATAAAGCCCTGACGCACATACTGGCTGTAAGTCAGGTTGAGTTGAGTCAAAAGTTGGGCCGAGCCGTGAAACAAATACTTATACTGAATGGTCAAAAAAACGGCAAAAAGGGAAGCCAGAGCAACTAAAATGAAAAACACATCTTTCTTACCAACCAGGGATAAATCAAAGGGTTTGACTGGAGAGTTTTTGATGTTTTGAGTCAGCCAACCCACTGAAACTACGACCAACAACACAGTCCAAATCAACCTTTCCAACAGTTGGTAGCGCAACTGACCCACCAAGTGACCAAAAACCGGATCAGCCGCCGATAGCAGTAGAGTGAAAATCAGCAAAGAAATCACCACCAAACTTATCGTCTTGACTTTGGCCATAGTGGGGCTGGTCTGACTTTTAAGGTTTGAACCAGAACGAATCAGCAGTCCCACCTGATTTAACCAATCTCTGATCAGAGAAAAAATAACTGCCGATAAACTACCCAAACTGGCTTGAAACTTAGGCCAAAATAACTCAACAAGGAGCATAATCTGGGATAAAAAGTAAACCAGAAAGTTCAATAACCAGATAAACTGACTGGATCGAACCAAAGTCAACGCAGGAAAAATCAACCCCGCCAACCACCAAATCAGAACTTGGGGTTGTGTCAAACGTTTTTTGAGCAGTGCCAGCCAAAAAATGCCGGTACCCAAACCAAAAATAGCCAGGCCTAAAGCCGGCGGAGTAGGGGACTTAAAAGTACCTACCAAACCAATCTGAAAACCCAAAATCAACACCAAGATAGCCGGCCAAGATCCAGGCATAAAGCTAATTTTATCCAGCTTGACATCATGACGGCTTAAGCCAAAACCCATAATTAACAAAGCAAATACTAAAAAAGAAAAAAATATAATCACAAGTATCATTCTATCACTGTGAGGCGCGGGCGGGATTTGAACCCGCGAATCGAAGGTTTTGCAGACCTCGCCATTGGACCGCTCTGGTACCGCGCCTTTAGTCAAGTCCTGGTTAATTAACCAGGTAATAGATTATACAAGACCAGACGAACTTGACAAAGAAGAAAATGACGTATGTTGTTATGTTCTGATTACAAACTCTGGCAAATTTCTACTTTTTCTTTCCTGATTGAATAAGTCCAATACATGTTGTCTGCCAAAAGATCTGGGTAACTCCATAAAAGTATTTGATGCATCAAATTGATCAGGGTCTGTCTCATGAACTAACCGGCCAAGGTGCTGGAGTATTCTGTAAACTTCCACTGGAGGAATTTGCACAGGTCCTTCTTCGCCTGGACCAGGACTTCTATAAACCTCTTGCAAAGAAGAGTGGTTAGCATATATAGCCATAAGCTCGAACCAGGTAGTAATCTGTTTTATAGGAAATTCATTTTCTGATATATCAACTGGTCGACCAAGTCCTGTTGGACGAACTACTGTCATTTCAGGATCAAGTGGTTCTGATTTCCGCGCAGACGGTAATGCTACAGTCAGAGATTCTGTATCAGAATAAGCACTTGGGGTTATGGTCGTCATTCTACTATCCATCTTAAAAGAGACAGATACAGGACTAGAAGGGCCAGTCGGATCCTTTAAAACCACCACCAAACCAGGCACTCCCAGCAAGGGATGATTAACCTGGTCAGTACTATAAATCAGAAGTCTGTCTGCATCCCTGATTTCACAAGCCAACCTACGACCCTGTTCTGCAAGTTTAGTCACTTGAGCTTGCATAGCTTTTATATCACTACCAAAAAGAGTTATATTGCCCTCATATTTACGTTCATATAAAATCCGCGGGCCAGTTTCACCTTCCCCAAAATGCAAAACAGGCTGCATCTGCCCGCCAGCATTAGGTTGAGCTTGAGCTAAACAGATCAGCACCTCATCTGGTGGGCTATTCTTACCTGGGTTATCACAATATCGAATCATCACGGCAGGATATAGTCTCCTGTCTGGATGACCTTGTATCCTCACGGAATTTTCTAGAGACTTATCTGGTTCTACCATTTGTGTATTTTCCAATACACGGATACCTCTTTCTTGGGAAAAGACAACTGTTGTTCTAGACACAGTATTCATCACAGGTGTTCCATCTCTGGTAGGTGCTGTTACTTGAAAACGACACCAAGGAATCTGGATAAGAATATGTCGCAATTCACGAGCAACAACTAACTGTCTCTCTTTAGCCCGTCTAAATTGTTCTAAAAATTTAAACATTGTGCTAACTAAGCTTATACTATACTGGCGTTAGTCTACACCACAATTGAAGTCAATTACATTCCTGTATCTATAACAGGATTATGAACCCACAAAAGGTCTGATCCAAGACTTTCTCTTGATTATTGTAGCTATCACCTGTTCAATCAATTCTGGCAAATGCTGATGAATTTCACTAAGTTTGTCTCGATAGCGATTGAGAAAGTCAGTTAATCCTTCTATGTTTTCTCTGATTGCCAGTTGATGAAATTGATTGTGAAGTTGCAAGTTTTCATTATCAGTCTCGCCAAACCATCGCAATAGATTGCCCACATTGTCTGTCGGATCCAGTCTTAAATCAATTTTTGGTCTAGGTTTCTGCACATAACCAAATTCAAATTGTAACTGAACAAGTTTTTGCTCTCTAGGATTCAAGAATTGAGCTGATTTTTTGAAAAAGATTCCCAAGCTTCAAATCCACCCATAGCCGGATTACCTTCCCATTCCACTGACCTTGTTATACAATACCCCACCTATGCCAGATAAAAAACAAAAAGCTACCCAAGCTACCCCCAGAACAGATAGTAGCCCTCTGGCACCAAACACAACTTTTGAGTTGAGTTTACCCTGGTCAGAACTAGCGCCCGTTTACACCAAAACTTTAAATAAACTAGCTAAAAAAATTAAACTGCCCGGTTTTCGCCCCGGTATGGTACCCACCAAACTGGCTGAAGAACAGATCGGACATGACGCTTTGATCGAGGAAACACTGCGTCAAGTTTTACCTGACAAGTACACAGATGTTATCAAAAAAAACCAGTATTTGCCTCTGACTGACCCCGAATTTTCAGCCAAAACTCATTTGCATAAAGAGGAGGACTGGACCATCGTAGTCCAGATCGCCCAAAAACCCAAAATTGAGCTGAAAGATTATAAAAAAGTAGTGGCTCAAGCCGGCCGACAAGCTCAGTCGGATTGGACCAAACAACAAAAGATAGATGCCAGTCAAGCCAAAAAAACCAAAACAGCTGACAGGACCACCGCAGAAAAACCGGATCCAGAACAAGAAAAACAAAAAGCTGCCAGAGCAGAGAAAGAGTTTATCTTGAATGCCGTTTTCACAGCCCTGATCAAGTCAGCCGCTGTCCAGATCCCAGAACTTTTGGTCAAACATGAGGCCAGGCATCAACTGGAGGATCTGGCCAGACAACTGAAACAGTACAACTTGAGCATTGAACAATATTTGACCAGACAAAATATCACTTTTGACCAGTTGACCAACTCGATGGCTACTCAAGCCGTGACGCAGCTCCAACTTAGCTTCATCCTTGATGAGATCCGTCACTTGGCCAAGATTGAAGTTAGTCCGGCAGAAGTGGATCAAGTCGTGCAGTCAGCTGACGATCATACCCAGAATCAGGCCAAAAATCCCTATGTTCGCCAATCTATCGAAAGATCACTCATCAGCCACAAGCTAGAAGATCACCTGTTATCTCTGCTGTCGAAATCAGGGCAGATTGATAAAAAATAAGTGATAGTAAATCGTAGGTTATTTTGTATAATTTCAAGACCGGGTAGGTCGCTCTAGCTTGACTTTGCCCCAGATAGTCCTATAATTATGCAGTATTAATAACCACTTCTAGCTCAATTACCACCAAAAATGAGTACTTACCAGACCAAAACACCCAATCCCAGCACCACCGCCCACCAAAATACGGGTCTGGCTAAGGCATTGTTTGAGCAAGAACAAGCCCGTCAGCAAGCTCAAATGGGCGGTGATACCAATTTCGGCATGGACCCCTTCACTCAAGCCCTGGCTAGATCTGGTGGCCAGTCCAACTGGGCAGATCAACTCGATCCCAGCTTAAATAATCCCAACTACCAAAAAGATTTGGAAAAACAGAAACGTTTGGAAAAAATGCGGGCTCGTTTACATGAGCAAATAAATCCGGTTAATGAACATCAGGTTTTCGCTGCCAGGGAAAAACAAGTTAAAGAAGAAATAGACAAGTTGCGTTACGAGTTGCAAGGTCTGGCCAAAGACGTGGCGGCTTTTGACAAAGAAGTGGAGTTAACACTGATGACCCAAGTTAGTCAGCCCAAGGAAGGTAAGTACTATATTGCCTTTTTTCAAAAACTTAGAGCATTCATCATGTTACTGCGCCAAAAAATCAAAAATGCTAAACCGTGGGCTACTATGGTCAATGGCAAAAAGAACAAGAAACGCTATCACGCTGGAGCAGGAATAGTCATGGCGTCTGGTGGCTACGAACAAACCAAAGATGTGTTTGACACTATGCACCATGAGCGCAGCGTGACGTATGGGGGAAGTTAAAGAGTTTTGCTACTTATATGTCTCTTCAAAAAATTGGTAAAGAGGTAATAAACACACAAGCATTTCTTGCAGGATATTTAGGCGATGATTCTCCACAAGACATAAGTCATCGTCAATTAGACGCTTTTGAAAGCGGGCTTCCTTGGAAATTAATGCTGGCATTTCCTGGTGTTGATGAAACCACAAGGAGGTTGCTAGATGCTGCTCAAGAAGAATATGTGAGATCTGTATATGTTTGGAGGGACGACTTAACAAATCTAGAGTTTGAAAAAAGACATATAAAGGATTTAGAACAAGCCATTGCCAGCGGTGATACAAATCTCTTTGGTAACAATTGGCACATAATGCTCTCTGTAATTCTTAATCCAAGCCATGCATACAGAGGAGCAATGAATTTCTGTTTAAGAGTATTTTTTGCTTATGCTGAAAGTTTAGATGATTGCCTTGATTTGCCAGTAACATTTCAGAAAATTATTGATTGTGTTCAAAAAAATAGCCAGTTGATAGAAAAAATTCGTGAAGCTATAGATCTCTGGCGTACACAACAAAACGGTTCTGGTTTAAATGCATGTTTACTTGAAGTATACCTTCTTGTTAGGAAAGAACTAAATTTTTCTACCACAATCTTCTCTGGTTGAGAACCAAATCTTTTTTGGACTTATATTGTAAATGCTAGAATTATCGATGTGTCTTCATTTTATTACCCGATATCAACTACAGTAAAAAATATTCCAGTGATCGTATATCCTATGCTGGGAGTAGAAAAACTAATTTCCAGAGAAAATAAAGATTCCATCGCCAACTACCTTGGCCAACTTTATCAAAGTCAACCCAGTGTAAATCGTGGTGTATTTCATATCGTCATTCTGTGGCAAAATGTCCAATCTGTGATGACAGACGTTTGGCTCTATCTGCGTTTGGAGTCGGCGGAAACAGGATATACGATTGACTGTCAAACTTTTCAGGATTTGAAAGTCATCCAAGGAAATGGCTTGACTGCTTCTGATGGCCTGATTATGCTCGGCAAAGAGACAGAACGCGAAGAGTTGTTAAGAAAACAAAATAGACCGATCAAAGATTATATATTTGGATCAAGACCATCACTACCAGTAGATATTAATCCAGATCAGAAATTCTATCAACCTGATTAATATATGGTTTTTTTGGTGATCGAGCTAAGCTTGGTAAATTACCAGAGTTAGGAAACTTCAAACAACTCCCACAATTGAAGTAGTTTTTCCTGGTTGGAGCATAGATAACATAAATTTACTGGAAAAGGCAGACAGGGTGTTCATTGGCTGAAAGTTTCAGTTTTTTAATTGCATAACCTTTATTTAGAATGGAAATATTCAACTGTCAATTCTTGACTACTAATTGTGCTTAAAAATATAAATTTGATATAGTAATGGGGATGAAAAATGAAAGACGGTTGAGCTTAGAAAGAGACCCTCTTGTTGATTTGGGACTCAGGCAATATTTATCAGAAGGCAGATACATATGGGATCCAAATTTTTTGGATAAGTTAAGACAAGTTTTAAGGCGTTATAACAAACCACTAGTAGCAGTTGACCTTGATGGTGTTCTGCGCAAAGATACAAAAAAAGGAAATTTGTTAGAAATTTGAAAGCTTTGGAGGGAGTATTCTATCTCAGAAAGAAAGGGTTTCCTGTTTTTGTTTGGACAAGCTCTGGTCTAAGCTCTAAATCAGATTTAAGCCAAACTTGGGGTGGATTTGCTGACGGCCTGATATCTTGGCAAAATTATACATGCCAAGGACTAAATTCACTTTTTGATGATGTACTACCAGTCGATTATCAGTATTCTAATGAAGTCGAAAGGTTCGCTTGCTTCCAACAGGCAGCAAGAAGTGCAATGTGGTTAGGTTCTGATCATTTTTCTGAATTATTTGATGATCCGCATCTTCTAGGGACACTCAAAACCCCAGAATTACTCTCACGTCCCGCTGTGCTTGTTGACGATCATCACTACGATTGGGATCCAAGATGTCCTGAACCAATTGTTCTAAACCAAAACAACGCCAATGATAATAGTTTTAGAACAAGTCCCGATGAAAATTTGCTTTTCTGCCGTGTAAGATCACGAAACAATCCCAGCCATCATCCAGAACGGCTGTTCTTTGACTTAAAAATGGCAAAAATGATTGCTAGATTTTATGATAACCAATCATCAAAATAACTTTGATTAGATCTGTGGCAGGATTCTGATATCAAGTATTTTATGACTTGTTGCTAGAAGTGAACTCGAGAGGACTCGGACCTCTGACCTCTTCGATGTCAACGAAGCGCTCTAACCAACTGAGCTACGAGTTCATTTGCGACAGGTTATTATACATTGCCATCCGCCTCTACACTTTATCTGCTGACATGATATAATTTCCGCTCTGTCACTCCCGCTGGGCGGGAATGACGAGTAGTCAAGCACTAGACAATTAATGCGCCAACTGTGATACGAAAATCGCCTTTCAAACGCCCAAGTGACCGCATCCAAGTGGTTGCCAACGGCCAGATCCGCGCACCAAGAGTCACCGTACTTGATGAGACCGGCAAAATGCTGGGTGAAATGGATACGCGTGATGCTTTGATCCGCGCTTATGACAGCGATAACGATCTGGTAATTTTAAACATGAACCAGAGTCCGCCCATCGCCAAGATCATCCAACTCACCAAGTATAAGTACCAACAACAGCAAAAGTTGGCCGCCAGTCGCAAAAACGCACGAGCACAGGAGGTCAAGGAAGTCCGCTTCACTCAATTTATGAGCGACAACGACTTCAACATCCGCCTAAACAAAGTGCGTTCGTTTTTGGCTAAAAATCATAAGGTCCGGTTGTCACTCATGTTTGGTGGCGGTCGGGCTTTAACCAAGAAAGAGTTTGGTTATGGTCAGTTTGAAAAAATCTTTGTTCAGTTGGCAGATGAAGCCACGACCGAGATTGCTCCCAAACTGATCGGTAAAAAACTGATCGCCCAGATCATGCCAAAGAAAAAAGGTTAAATCATGAAAAAATTTAAACAAAAAACCCGCAAGGGTGTAGTCAAACGCTTCAAAGTCACTGCTTCCGGCAAAGTCATGCGCCGAGCCCAGAACATGCGTCACATCAGACGCAGAAAGAGTAAAAAGGCCATCCGTAGCTACCGCATACCCAGAGAAGTTAACAAAACCCTAGCTCTTAAAATCAAACGTATGCTAGGACTTGCCTAAAAAAAATAAGGAAATTATGCCAAGAACCAAAACCGGCACCATTCGTCGAGCCCGCCACAATAAAACTCTAAATCAAACCAAAGGTTTCCGAGGTGCCAACAATCGATTGATTAAAAGAGCCAGCGATGCTTTGCTGCACGCCGGTCAATACGCTTACATCGGACGCCGACTGCGTAAACGCGACATGAGAGCTCTCTGGATACTACGAGTCAGTGCCGCCGTCAAAGAAGCCGACACTACTCTTAACTTTTCTAGATTTATGCATGGTCTGAAGTTGGCCAACATCGCTCTCAACCGCAAAATGCTGTCAGAGCTAGCCATCAAGGACTTTACCGCCTTTAAAACCATCGTGTCCAAAGTGCGGGAGTCGTAAAACTTAACCAAAAAAACAAAACTCAAACCTCCCGCCCAGTAGCGGGAGGTTTTTTTATGAGTATAATCAAAGCATCTATATGACGATACAGGACTTAAAAACACAACTAGCAACGATTGCACAACAACTGGAAGAGCAGGGGATTGACGATCAAACTTCTAGCCGATTGTTTGGCAAACAAGGCCAAGTTACCCAGTTGATGAAGCTTTTACCTGATTTGACACCAGAAGATCGCAAATCAGCCGGTGTTTTATTAAATCAATTCAAAACACAACTAGAAAACCAGATTGAGCTACACTACAGCTCTGATTCACGTGATCTGCCTTGGGTTGACTTAACTCAACCAGCTTGGCCATCAACTATCGGTCATCTACACCCCATCACTCAAGCCATCCATGACATCGCCACGATTTTTGAAAATGCGGGATTTATCAGAGTGCGTTATCCAGAAGTGGACTACGACTGGTATGTTTTTGAAAGTCTCAATATGCCCCCTAGTCACCCGGCTAGAGATGAGTGGGAGACATTCTTTGTGGAAGGAGCAGGAGAAACCAAACAAGTCGATTTTGATCCCTCCAACTTAAGGTCACGCCATCCTGACCTGATTGGCGGTCGGCTAGTTTTAACCACCCACACCAGCAACGGTCAGGTGCGGGAAATGGAACGACTGCCAAAACCACCTATCAGAATGGTCAATATCGCCCGCTGTTATCGACGCCAACAAGATACCACTCATACCCAAATGTTTCATCAATTTGAAGGTTTGGTGGTTGATGAAGGGATTACTATCCAACATCTCAAAGGCACGCTGGATTACTTCGCTCAAGAATTTTATGGACCCGGAGTCAAGAGTCGGATCCGACCCTTTCACTTCCGTTTCACCGAACCATCATTTGAAGTCGACTTTTCTTGTCATCTATGTGGTGGTACCGGCGTTCGTCAATACGAACGCTGTAGGTTCTGTAAATCCGGCTGGCATGAAGTCGGTGGGGCTGGTATGGTTCACCCCAATGTGCTTAAAGCCGGCAACATAGATCCTGATAAATATACCGGCTTTGCTTTCGGCTGGGGGGTAGAGCGGACCTATACCTTGCGTGATGGTATGCAGATTGATGATATCCGCCAGCTCTATGCCAATAATCGAGAGTTTTTGGAGAAGTTTTAAAATGAACATTTTAATTCCCCATACCTGGCTACTGGAACACTTAGACACACAGGCAACGCCTGAAAAAATTCAAAAGTATCTATCTTTGGCTGGTCCATCAGTAGAACGGATAGAAATAAAAGAGGGCGAACCAGTTTATGACATCGAAGTCACCACCAACCGTGTGGACATGATGAGCGTACGTGGTATCGCCAGAGAAGCGGCGGTGATTCTGACTCAATTTGGCCTGCAAGCCAAACTTAAGCCACTAGAACTGCCTACTCTGTCAGAACTTCAACCTACGACTGCAGCTTTGCCTTTACCCCAGGTGTTTAATGACCCTCAATTAAGCTACCGACTCGCATGTGTGGTACTAACCGGGGTAAAACGCAGCTCAACCCCAGACTGGATGAGCAAAAGATTGATCCAAATTGATATGAACGTACATGATAGCGCCATCGACATCACCAACTACGTCACTCATGACTTAGGCCATCCTTGCCACGCTTTTGATTATGACAAGTTGATGGCTAGTGGTGGAGAGATTCACATAACAGAAGCTCAACCAGGACAAACTTTCACCACACTAGATGGCTTGAGTTTTACCACCCTGGGCGGTGAAGTCGTATTTACCAATTCTCGCGGTCATATCATCGATCTGCCCTCGATCAAAGGCACGGCCAATACTTCTATCGATGAATCAACTAAAAACATTTTATTGTTGTTAGAGTCGATTAAGCCGGAAAAGGTGCGCTTCGCCAGCATGACACATGCTATCCGGACCGTAGCGGCTCAACTGATGGAAAAACAGACCGATCCTCACTTGATTGATCTAGTCTTGGCTTCAGGCGTGAAACAGTATCAACAACTCTGCCAAGCTCAAATCGGTTCTGTGGTTTTTGACGAGTTTCCGGTTGATAAAAAAGCGGCTGTTATTAAATTTGAACTACAAGAGTTAACTAGATATCTGGGCATTAAACTACCCGTTGCTCAAGTCATTAACATCCTGCAAAGCTTGGGTTGTGAGGTTAAGCAAACCAGCGATGTGATGCTTAATATAAAACCACCCACTAGTCGCTATGATCTAGAAATTCCAGCTGATATCGTGGAAGAAATCGCTCGCATCTACGGCTACCATCAAATCCCCAGCCGGATGCTGGACAGCGCTCTACCACTGCAAAAACCAGCTGATACTAAGTTCTGGGCCGAAGATAAAATCAAGACTGTGCTAGCCCACTTAGGTTGGTATGAACTTTATACTTACTCGATGGTGAGCGAAGATATAGCCACACAAAGTGGCCTTCCGCTTACCGAGCATGTCAAAATTACCAATCCTTTGACGGACGACAGAGTTTACTTGCGACGTAGTTTATTGCCATCTTTATCGCAAGTTTACATAACATCACAGTGGCAAAACGTCCGAGGTGTTTTTGAGCTGGCTTATACTTATCAACCCGCCAGTGGTCGGTTACCCCAACAAGATCTACATCTGGGTCTGGTTTCCCGCCTACCTTATCGTCAACTGCGCAGTGATCTGGAAACTGCACTCAAGCAGTTACATATAGGTCAGGTTGATATCAAGCAAGAAATGGGAGTTAAATCTGGGGCCCAGTTACTACTTGAGTCAAAAACTGGCCAAGTTGTTTTTGGTCATATCACTCAAATTCAGGCCGGGGTTTTTGGTATTGATCTGGATTGGTCCAAATTAGTGCCTGTCATAGCCAGCTATCCGACCTACCGGCCAGAACCTACCACCAATAAAATTGAGGAAGAAATGACATTTGAGTTGCCGGAACGTACTTTGATAGGATCGGTGATTGATGTCATTTATCAAGTATCTGATTGGGTGGTGCATGTACAGTTATTGACCGAGTTTAACAGACGTTTCAGTTTTGCTATAACTTATCAAGATGGTCTTGATAATTTGACTTCCGATCGATTAATTCCCATCAGAAAACAAATCGTTGATCAGGTCACATCACAATTTAAAGCCGAGTTTATCGGCCAACTGATAGAAAAATAACCATGTTTGGGCAGCTGACCAAACTGATCGGCGCTAGGATCAATCGACTGATCGCCTGCCTAATTGCCGGTCTGATCTTTATTACCCCAACCAATTGGTTTATTAAACTGGCAGAAAACCAGGCCTATGTCCATGGACTTTTTTCTGATTATTTGTTAGTTAAAATTTATGTCACCGATGGGTTGGTCCTGATTCTGTTTGTCTTGTTGATGGTGACGCTAATCCAGATGACGACCTGGACCAGATATGTCCAGTCTCATAAGCGATTTCTCTATCTTTATTTTTTATTAAGTTTAGTTCTTATCCTGATTCCACTATCTGCCCCAGAATATGGGCTGGTTAAAATTGTAAGTGCGTCTAGATGGGTCGTGCTTGGAGGAATGATTGTTCTGCTGAAACAATGGTGGCTTCATCTCGATTCCGCTATGGCTCAAACAGCACGCTTCATCATCGGCTCGGCTAGTCTTCTGACAGTTTTATTTCAAAGTAGCGTCGGTTTATACCAATTCATTTTTCAAAAATCCCTGTTGGGCTATGCTTTTCTGGGTGAAACCCAACTTAATTCCCCAACCAATATCGCTCATTTTATTTGGCGCGGACACGAGCTGATTCCGGCGTATGGCACTACTGCCCATCCCAATATTTTGGCCGGCTGTATAGTAATTTTATTGGTTTTGGGGTGGAAATTGCTTGATAGGGCAAAAGCCAAAAACAGTCGAGCTATTTTGTGGCTGGCTACCGGCTTTGGCGGTCTGACCCTGATGATCACCGCTTCATTTTCTGGTATTTTGGCCGGAGTTCTGGCCGGTGGCGGTTGCTGGATTTTCAGACAGGTAAAAATCAAAAAATTTATCATCAAGCTGACTTCTATTTCAGTCTTGGGTTGGATCCTGATACTTGGTCTGGTCCCGATCGTCCTGTCTATGACAACACGGTTGACTAGTGACAACACTTCTGTCCTGCGGCGAGTCGCTCTCAATCAAGCCGCCAGCCAAATCATCCTGGATCATCCACTGCTTGGCGTCGGGCCCGGCCTGTTTACCACTCAACTGGACCGGTATCTGCCTCGATTTGAACCAGTGATCTTTTTGCAACCGGTGCATCATGTACCCTTGCTGTTTTTGGCTCAAACTGGCTTACTTGGTTGCGTCTGGGTGTGGGTTTTGTGGCAGTTGATCAAGCCGTCCCAGCACACCGATCAAAACTCCAAACTACTCTGGTCACATGATGTTATGACTTGGGGTTTTGTCATCTTACCCATTCTTGCTCTTGACCATTATTTATTAAGTTTACAAACCGGTCTGATTTTGAGTGCTTTAGTCTTGGGATTAGGGAGTGATAGTGGGGATAGGCAGTAGAGTAGGAGTCGGGGTGGGGGCAGACGTGGCTGTAGGCACCGGCGTATTGGTGGGGGCTTGAGTGGGGGTAGGGGTAGGTTCGCGCCAGTCCACTCCGCCCGTACCAATTCTGATGTGGCCACTTTCACCTGTTTTGCCGGATCGGCTGTAGGCCTTCACCCAAACTTCGTGTCGGCCAGCCGTAATTTTAATGGAACCGTTATAACTACGAGTATTAACTGTTTCACGCACACTACCATCAACTATGATCTCCATTTTTTCGATGCCGTCACCGGCATCGGCACTGGTTTCAAAACTGATTTGTTCACTATCGTATTTCTTTTCATTTTCCGGCTGTTTCAAACTGACGAAAACATCCGTTTGATTACCGCAATATTCTGTTGGTGGCTTGAAGCGACCATCTGTGGATTTGTCGATCCAAGCCGTGATACCCTCCATCAGTCGGTTGCGCCCATCTTGACTGAAAGCGTCTATTTCATTGGGTAAAATAAACTCTTTTTCTTCATAATCATTGCCGGCAATTTTGGCATCGGTGGCTAGCTTGTTTTCACCTTTACATAATTTGAGTTTTTTATGGATCGGGTCGGGCAAAGCGGGGAGAGAACCTTTCAGCACATACTCTGTTTTGGTGGGAAACTCATCATGAGCCGGATAACCAGAAACCGCATCCACAGTCACTTGTTCCACACTATCTGGCATAGTAAAAGGCGGAGCTTGGTATTTGTCTTGAAGTAGTAATTTGATGGCCCGTTGCCAAATCGGGGTAGCACCGGATACACCGGAAGCTACGGTTTTCATAGGCGAGTTGTCGTTGTTACCCACCCAAGCTCCGACCAAAACTTCCTGACTCCAGCCGATCGCCCAGTTATCACGTTGGTCGTTGGTGGTACCGGTCTTGACTGCCACATGAGGACTGACATTCAGTTTGGAGTTAAGGCCAAAAGCCAAGGATCTGGCTCTGTCGTCAGATAAAATACTGTTAATCAAAAACGCTTCACCGTCAGTCATGACTCTCTCTCCCTGCACATTTTGTTGTTTATAGACCTCTTTGCCTGACTTATCAGTAATTTTCAAGATAGAAACCGGCTCGACCCGATATCCACTGTTGGCGAAGGCACTATAAGCCGTGGTTAAGTCGATCAAATGCACTTCGCCACCTCCCAAGGCCACAGATAAACCCAAGCGGGAGAGATTTTCTTTGGTGGGAGCCAGAGTTTCAAAACCCATACTGTAGGCCTGACTTAAGAATGGCTCGATGCCGACCGTAGCCAAAGCTTTGACGGCAGGAATGTTGAGCGAGCTACCCAAACTGGTACGCACACTGACGGGTCCGCTGAAAGATCCGGTGTAGTTTTTGGGGCTGTAAGGTTTTTCTTTATCATTACGACCAAAAGTAGTAGCCACATCCATAAACATACTGGCTGGAGTAAAGCCCTGTTTTAATAGTGTTAAGTAGACTACTGGCTTAATCGAGCTACCCGGTTGGCGCAGACCGTCAACCGCTACATTAAACTGACCACTGATGGTAGCGCTATCAAAACCTCGACTACCCACCATAGCCAAAATTTCTCCGGTCCGAGGATCCATGGCTACGACTGCACCATTGGTGATATTCAGATGACTGACTTTGTCGATTTCTTCTGACACGATTTGTTGGATACTATCCTGCAGTTCTGAATCAAGTGAAGTAGTGATGGTGAAACCACCCTGATCCATCACGTCCTCACCATACAATTCCTCCAGTTTGTCACGCACATAAAAAACAAAGTGAGGGGCTTTAAATGATGAGTCGCTGGTATTAAAAGTCACTACTTCCAGCCCCAACAAGCTGGAATCGTACTGTTCGCTGGTAATATAGCCGTCCTCTTTCATCCGGCGCAAAACTCCGATGGCCCGCACTTTCCACAGTGGTGTGCCGTCTTCATCGTTTTTGCCGATCAAAGGCGAGTAGGCAGATGGACGCTGGGGTAAACCAGCCAAAATAGCCGACTCAACCAAAGACAGCTCTGACACGTTTTTTTTGAAATAAACTTCAGCCGCCGTCCCCACGCCATAAGCGTTGCCACCATAAGGCACTTCGTTTAAGTACATCTCCAAAATTTGATCTTTGGAAAAACTCCTCTCGATCTCAAAAGCCAAAACTACCTGACGAAACTTTCTGGTCAAACTTCTTTCGTCAGTCAATAAAGCTTTTTTGACTAACTGTTGGGTTAAAGTTGAACCACCCACCACCCGGCCACGAAAAACCAGATAATAAGGTGCCCGTAGCAATGCCCAAACATCAAATCCTTTATGCTTATAAAAATCTTTATCTTCTATGGCCACTGTGGCGTCTTTAAGAAACTGGGGTACCTGACTGATAGTGATGGGGTAACGCCTTTCGTCACCATAAAGATCAGACAAAACCTGGCCGTTCCTGTCCAAGATCTTGGTACTATAGCCCTGCCTTCTGACCACTTCTCCAGGTTTGGGTAGCTGACTGGCAGTCACCACAAACAACCCGATAAAAACTACAACTCCCACCACGACCATGGCCAAACTGGCCAGAACCCCAAAACGGATTAAATGCACCCGATCAAATTTTTTTCTACTCCTGGATAGTCGTGATGATGCCAGATAAGGATTATAAACTCGACTTCTGGGTTGCAGATAACCAAACCTGCGATTTATCCGCAACCAAACTTGGTTTAGAATACTCTTGATTCTGAACATGAAGTTTCATTGTATCAAATAACCGATCTAAACTATGACACCATCAAAACCTGATACTTTCAACCTAGACGATTTGTTGTCTCGTGGCGTCGAGCAAGTTTTGCCAGACAGAGATAGCTTGGCCAAATTGATGTCAGACAGACCGATCCGGTTATACCTGGGTATTGATCCTACCGGATCAGAGCTAACCCTAGGCCATGCTGTGGTGCTACGTAAACTCCAACAGTTCGCCCAAGCTGGCCATGAAGTGATTTTGCTGATTGGCGACGGCACGGTGAAAATCGGCGACCCGACCGGCCGAGATACCACCAGACCCATGTTAACCGATGAAGTCATAGCCGACAACTTCATCAATTGGCAAAAACAAGCCAGCAAGGTTCTGGACTTCAACTTAATCCAAATTAAAAAAAATGGCGACTGGCTGAATAAACTGACTTACGTCGATATAGTCAAACTTCTAGCTCAAACCACTATTCAGCAATTGATCGAACGAGATATGTTCCAAGCAAGAATCAAAAAGCAGTTGCCCATTTTTGGCCATGAGATCATTTATCCGCTTTTGCAGGGATATGACAGCGTAGTAATGGAGGTGGATCTAGAAATCGGTGGCAACGATCAGTTGTTTAACATGATGATGGGTCGCCAGTTACTACAAAACATGAAACAAAAAAACAAATGGGTGTTGACCACGCCGATTATTAACGGCACTGACGGCAGAAAGATGAGTAAAAGCTATGGTAACTACATCGCGCTGACTGAAAATCCGGTCGATATGTATGGCAAACTGATGAGAGTAGCCGACTCGGAAATCGTAACTTACTTCACTCTTTTTACTGATTTGCCTACAGCAGAAATCGAGACCATGCAACAAGCTATGGCCGGTGGAGCCAATCCCATGCAGTTTAAACATCAGCTGGCCCACTCCATCACAACCTGGCTACATGATAGTGCTGCCGCCGATCAAGCCAGAAGCCATTTTCAATCAGCAGTACAAGACAAAAGCTTGCCTGCAGACGCCCAAATCATCAAACTAGAGCCAAGCACTACAACCATAGCCGATATTCTTAAAACTTGTCTGCCCCAAACATCGACCAATCAACTGCGTCGCTTGCTGGAACAAGGTGGTGTAGAGCTGTTCCCTTCGGGCACCAAGCCCCGTCAATTATTTGAGCCAGTTGACACCACAAAAGAACACGGTATCAGGATCGGAAAATTAAGTTTTTTCCGTTGGTAAAAAGGATCAAATGACCACCAAACATCGGCGTTTAATTTTAAAAATTTTTGCCGTAATCGCTATCGTGGGTTTGATCGGAGGATCATTGTTATCTAGTTTAATCAATCTCTTTTGATGTATAGCTTGACTACACCGCTATCTGCAGTCACTGGTATTGGCCCCACCTTACTCAACTATTGCCAAAAACGAGACTTGACTACAGTAGCAGATTTGCTTCTGACCCTGCCCCTGCGTTATGAAGATCTGTCCTTAACTCAACAAATTCAAGATTTGACTGACTATGATGGCTTACCTCTTAAAGTCAGCTTAACCGCCAGGGTAGAAAGTTTGTCTCGTATGCGGGGAAAAGGTGGTCTACGAGCCCGCCTGCGGGATGATACCGGCACCGTCACCGCCATGTGGTTCAATAGTCGCTTTGTCTTCAACACTCTGCAGATCGGTTCAAGTTATGTTTTTTCTGGCATATATAACCCCCGATACAAGTCACTGACCCAGCCCGTTTTTGAACCCTTAGAGCGCAGTGTCAAACTGCACACCGGCCGGCTGGTGCCGATTTACACTTCTACTCTGGGTATTAAACAAGGCACTTTGCGCCGGATCCTGCACCAGATTTTGACCAATTTGGGTCCCAGTCCGATCAAGTTTCGCCTGAAACCGGATTTAAATGATTGGCGTCAAGTTCTCAACTTGCTTCATTTTCCAGAAACTGCCGACTCGACCCTGGCCGCCCGTCAACAACTAGCTTTTGAAGAACTGTTAAACTTAAG
>CAZIBX010000006.1:0-19838 GCA_964537615.1 uncultured Pseudomonadales bacterium | reverse complement strand
AGTTCTTTGTCATCGACCATGTCGCACTTGTTGAGAGCCACTACGATTTGAGGCACGTTGACCTGTTTGGCCAACAAAATGTGCTCTCTGGTTTGAGGCATAGGTCCATCAGTGGCTGCTACCACCAAGATCGCACCGTCCATCTGGGCGGCGCCGGTGATCATGTTCTTAATGTAGTCAGCATGTCCTGGAGCATCGATGTGAGCGTAGTGACGCTTCTCGGTTTCATACTCCAAGTGAGAGATATTGATCGTCACTCCACGCGCTGCTTCTTCCGGAGCGTTGTCAATATCTTTATAACCCATGGCCTTGTTGATCGGGCTAGGGACTTTTTTGGCCAAAGTCGTGGTAATGGCGGCAGACAGAGTTGTCTTGCCATGATCGACGTGACCGATGGTGCCGATATTGATGTGCGGCTTGTTGCGGACAAATTTTTGTTGGTCTGCCATATATCTCCTTTTGTGGTTTGGCTTGTGTACTTTTGTACTTTTTATACTATGTCAAATCCAATTATGGTCTAGCAGAAGCGCTCCGCTCTGCTGATAGCTTTTCGGTGATGTTCCGAGGCACGATATCATAGTGGCTGGGGAGCATCACGCTACTAGCCCGGCCTTGAGACATGCTGCGCAAAATTGTAACATAACCTTGCATTTCCGCCAATGGGGCAAGTGCGGTGATAATAGTGATGTTACCTCTTTGAGTCGTACCCTGAATCTGGGCTCGGCGTGAACCCAAATCGCCCATGATGTCGCCCATAAACTCCTCTGGTGTAGAAACCTCAACTTTCATGATCGGCTCAAGTAAAACCATACCGGCTCCCTTGACGCCATCACGCAAGGCCAATGATCCAGCCATCTTGAAAGACAGCTCGCTAGAGTCGACTTCGTGATAAGAACCGTCATAAAGCGTGACTTTAATATCGGTCATGGGGAAGCTAGCCAGTTGACCACGCTCCAGTGACTCGATGATACCTTTGTTGGTCGGCTCGATATACTCTCGGGGCACCACTCCGCCGGTAATCTCATTGACAAACTCGTAACCGGTACCCCGTTCTTTGGGCTCAATTTTGATCAAAACATGACCATACTGACCCCGACCACCAGTTTGTTTGATGTACTTACCCTCACCTTGAGAAGGTTGGGTAATAGTTTCTTTATAAGCCACTTGGGGCGCGCCCACGTTGGCGTCAACTTTAAACTCCCGCTTCATCCGGTCAACAATAATTTCCAGATGTAGCTCGCCCATACCCCCGATGACGGTTTGACCGGTTTCTTGATTGGAAGCGATAGCAAAAGTCGGATCTTCTTCGCCCAATTTAGCCAGAGCCAAACCCATTTTTTCTTGATCATTTTTGGTTTTGGGCTCGATAGCTAGATAAATCACTGGCTCGGCAAAAACAATGCCTTCTAGCCGGATAGGTTTTTTATCATCACACAGAGTGTCGCCAGTTTTGGTATCCTTCAGACCTACTACGGCTACAATCTCACCGGCTCTGGCCTGATCAATCTCTTCACGCTGATTGGCGTGCATCAAAAGCAACCGACCCACCCTTTCCTTATTATCACGAGTTGAGTTATAAGCGTAACTACCTGAAGTCAAAGTACCAGAGTAAATCCGGCAATAAGTCAGTTTACCCACATGCGGATCGGTCTGGATTTTGAAAGCCAAAGCACTAAACGCCTCTTCTGGCACTAATTTTCTGACTTCTTCCTCTTCAGTTTTGGGGTTGGTGCCCGTAATGTGATCGATGTCGACAGGTGAGGGCAGATACTCGACCACTGCATCAAGCAGAGGCTGAACGCCGGTGTTTTTGAGAGATGATCCGGCATAAACAGGTACCAACTGATAACCAATCACAGCCCGGCGCAGAGCGGCTTTCAGATCATTGATGGGTAAATCTTCATCAGCAAAAAATCGCTCCAGTAGCGAGTCGTCTGTTTCGGCTATGGCTTCTATCAATTGGTGACGACGTTTCTCGACTTCCTCCTGATACTCTGCTGGCACCGGCTTAACTTCTGGTTCAGTAGCGGCGGCCGAATCTTTCCAGTACAGAGCTTTACGGTCAAGTAGGGAGATAACACCCCGGAAAGTCCCTTCGCTGCCCATGGGCAAAACCATAGTAGCTGGCTTAACCCCAAACTTAACCCTGATATCTTCTATGGTGGCATCAAAATCAGCTCCCAGTTTGTCCATTTTATTGACAAAACAAATCCGAGGCACTTTGTACTTGTCCGCTTGTCGCCATACGGTCTCTGACTGGGACTGCACACCTTCTGAAGCATCAAGTACGGTAATACCACCGTCTAGCACCCGCAGTGACCGCTCCACCTCGGCGGTGAAGTCAACATGGCCTGGTGTATCGATGATATTGAAACGATATGCTTCTTTGGGTAAGTGAGTATCAAAGTAAGGTGTCCAAAAAGTAGTGGTAGCAGCGGACACGATGGTGATGCCCCTCTCCTGTTCCTGCTCCATCCAGTCCATGGTAGCAGCGCCCTCATGCACTTCACCGATTTTATAAGTCCGGCCGGTGAAAAATAAAATTCTCTCGGTCGTGGTAGTTTTACCAGCATCGATGTGAGCGATGATACCGATATTACGGATCCGATTGAGCGGTACTTTGCTGCGATCTGAAGTCTTGAGAACTGGCGTAGGCATACAATCTTTGATTTCTTATTACCAACGGAAGTGAGCGAAGGCCTTGTTGGCATCAGCCATCCGGTGAGCGGTGTTGCGCCGATTGACGGCTCCACCCTGACCCGACAAAGCGTCGAGCATTTCTGCAGTCAACTTACTGGCAAAAGTGTGATACTCCTTATTGGAACGCTTGTTGGCTTCTTCGATAATCCAACGCATGGCTAGAGCAAAAGCCCGTTTGGGTCGCACCGGCATAGGCACTTGATAAGCCGCCCCGCCTACCCGCCGAGATCGGACTTCCATCTGGGGGGAAACGGCTCGTACTACTTCATCCAGAGCGGTTAACGGCTCTTTTTTGGTGGCCTGGGCCAGTTGGTCAAGCGCAGCATAAACCTGTTTCTGGGCCACAGTTTTCTTGCCATCGACCATGACGTAAGCAATCAGTTTGGCTACGGCTTCTGAACCAAATTTGCTGTCTGGAATAGTAGATCTGATAACTGCTTGTTTAGTCCGCATAATGCCTCTTATTTAGCCTTCACTCCATACTTGCTCCGGCTGGTGGTCCGATTGGCCACTCCGGTCGTGTCAAACTTACCTCGCACGATGTGATACTTCACACCAGGCAAGTCTTTGACCCGTCCGCCACGCACCAGAACGATGCTGTGCTCGGCCAACGAGTGACCTTCACCCATAATATAGGCAGTAACTTCCATTTTGTTGGACAGTCGCACCCTGGCCACTTTGCGCATGGCCGAGTTGGGTTTTTTGGGCGTCATCGTCTTAACTACCGTACAAACTCCCCGCTTTTGGGGGTTGGTGGTTTTGGTGTTGCGGTTTTTGACACTATTGAAGCTCCGACGCAAAGCCGTAGCTTTAATCTTGCCTGGCTTGCGCCGACGGCCACCTTTTCTGATCAGTTGGTTAAATGTTGGCATAATTCCTATGATTGAACCTGAGATTGTACCATATCATCTGGATTTTGGGCAGAATCCGGTTCCAGCATGGCCCGATCAGTGGCGGTGGGAATCAGACGACCGATGATGACGTTTTCTTTCAAACCTTCCAGATGATCGATGGCTCCACTGCTGGCGGCATCGGTCAACACGTTTTTGGTGTGCTGGAAAGAAGCCGCAGACAACCAAGATGTGGTGTAAAGAGAAGATCTGGTGATACCCAAAAATAGAACCTTGGCTGTGGCCGGCTCACCACCGGCGGCCATGGTTTCTTCGTTCACAGCTAGGAAACGACCTCGCTCGATAATCTCACCGGTCAAAAACTGGGTATCGCCCACAGACTCGATCTGCAATTTATCACTCATCTTGCGCACAATCACTTCAAAGTGTTTATCGTGAATGAGAATACCCTGCGACTCATAAACTTGCTGAATGGCCTCGATCACATACTGCTGGGTGTCCAACAAACCACGCAAGTGCATCAGCTCACGCACATTGAAAGCCCCGGCCGTCAAAGCTTGGCCGATATGTACCGCCTCACCTTGTTCAACCAACAGATCAACCGCCGGACTTAATTCATAACTGACCGGAGCCAGTGATTTGTCGCTGGGATTGATGGTCAAAATTCTTTTACCATCAACTGTCTCGATGCTGATTTTGCCAGCACAATCTGCCAATAGAGCGGCTGATTTGGGCGTGCGGGCCTCAAATAACTCTTCTACCCGAGGTAAACCTTGGGTCACGTCGAGTCCGACGATACCTCCCGAGTGTTTGACCCGCATAGTTAACTGGGTACCCGGCTCACCGATAGATTGAGCTGCCACTACTCCTACTGGTACTCCGATCTCTACAACTTGTCGAGTCGAGAAGTCCCAACCATAACACGTGGCACACAATCCTTTGACGGCATCACAAGTCAGAGGTGAACGAATCACCACCTCTTCTATACCTGCTCCATCTATGTCCTGGGCATCCTGGGGTAAGACGAGGTGACCGCTGGCAAATAATGTTTTTTTGTTTTTGACTACATCTTGAGCCAGCACCCGTCCAATCAATCGAGTCGCAAAAACATCTGGCCGGTTGGCTTTGGTAATAGTAATGCCTTTGGTCGTACCACAATCGGTTTGACGGATGATCATGTCGTGAGCTACGTCAACCAAACGTCTGGTCAAATAACCAGCGTCAGCGGTTTTAATAGCCGAGTCAGTCAAACCCTTGCGGGATCCACGAGCCGAAGTCACATACTCAAAAATTGACAACCCCTCACGGAAGTTGCTTTTGGTCGGCATTTCTACGATGTTACCCAGAGGATCAACCACCAGACCACGCATAGCCGCTAGCTGTTTGACCTGATCTTTGGAAGCCCGAGTGCCTCCTGATTGAATAATGACCTTGATGGCATTTTTCTCTTCATAAGAATCCCAAGTTTTACTAGCCACCTCTTCTGTCGTCTTGATCCAAACATCAAAGGCCTTGTCTTTCTTTTCAGCGGCCGAGATCAAGCCCTGCTCGTACTGCTCTGCCAGTGTCTCTACTTGCTGGTTGGCTTTTTCGATAATACCCGACTTTTCCGGAATCATGGCACAGTCACTGACTGAAACCGATAGACCGGATTGGGTAGCGGCGGCAAAACCCATGTCTTTGATCTGGTCAATCAAAATCTGCACCCTATCAGCTGATTCTGTTTCTATAGCTGTAGTAGTGATGGCCTTGATCATTTTGGCAGCAACCGGCTCATTGATAAATTTAAATCCAGCTGGCAAAAGATCATTGAACTGAAGTCGACCGATCGTGGTTTCCACAATTTGAGACTTTTTATCCTGCATTAATCTGACTTTTATTAATTGTCGTTGCGAGATTATGCCGATCTGGTAGGCATGATAAGCCTCTTCCTGATTGGCAAAAACAGTTTTGATAGTTTTTTGATCAGGATCAACTAAAGTCTGATAGTACACACCCATAGCCATATCTTTGTTCGGGACAGTAATCGGTTCACCATTGGCTGGCTTAAGCAAGTTGTTGGTGGCCATCATTAAATTGGTACACTCCTCTTGAGCTTGAACCGACAAGGGCACGTGTACAGCCATTTGGTCACCGTCAAAATCGGCGTTATAACCAGAACACACACAAGGATGCAGTCGGATAGCATTACCTTCCACCAAAATAGGCAAAAAGGCCTGCATACCTAGTTTATGCAAAGTCGGTGCCCGGTTCAAAATCACCGGATGATTGGCTGTGACTTGTTCCAACACACCATAAACTTCACTTTCTCTGCGCTCAATCAAGTGACGAGCACTTTTAACATTGGGAGCGATGCCCTGCACGATCAACTCACGCAACACATATGGCTTAAACATTTCCAAAGCCATATCTTTGGGTACACCACACTCATTTAACTTCAACTCTGGACCAACTACGATGACACTGCGACCAGAATAGTCGACACGTTTACCCAACAAGTTTTGGCGGAACCGACCTTGTTTACCTCTTAGCATTTCAGATAAAGACTTGAGAGGTCGGCGATTAGCTCTACGCCTGGATTGGCGGGCTTGAGTACCGTCAATCAAAGAATCAACCGCTTCCTGTAGCATTCTTTTTTCATTGCGCAAAATGATGTCCGGTGCACCCAAATCAATCAGGTGTTTGAGACGATTGTTGCGGTTAATCACTCTGCGGTATAAATCGTTAAGATCAGATGTGGCAAACCGGCCACCAGACAACTGTACCATCGGTCGCAAATCTGGAGGAATCACCGGCAAAGCCGTGATAAACATCCAACGAGAATCAATCTGGGCTTTACGCAACCCTTCCACCACACGCAGACGTTTGGTAGCTTTGATGCGTTTAGCCCCTTTGCTGTCCACCGTTTCTGTCCGTAGCTCACTCACCAACTTGTCCAAATCTAATTTGGTGACCAACTCGTAGATGCTTTCTGCCCCCATGCCTACCCGCAAATATGAAGCCAAGTCGTACTCATCAAGTTTCAGATACTCATCTTCACTTAAAATTGCCCCCACACCGATTCTCTTAACCATGGCCTTAAGTGTCTGGAAAATATCCGAAGTCTGGGCCAGTTGAGTTTCCAGTTGTTGTTTGACGGCTGCCAATTTGTTTTTGGTTCGCAGTTCCAGCTCGGCTTGTTTCAACTTCAGCGCTTCCTGACTTTTGACCTTTTCCTTCAATCCAACTACTTCCTGATCAAATTTATCTTTCAAAACCTGCATCTGCTCGGCTGCAGTTTTTTGTAAAGCTTGGTTGGCCTCTTCCAGCTTACTGTCCAGTGAGTCAACCACTTGATTTTTTTCTTCACTGTCCACGTCCAGCACGATGTACTTGGAAAAGTAGATAATGGCGTTTAAATTTTTGGGCGATATATCAAGAAGCAGTGACAACTTAGACGGCGCACCTTTGAAAAACCAGATGTGAGCTACCGGAGCAGCCAGCGTGATGTGACCCATGCGTTCCCGCCGGACTTTGGCTTGAGTAACTTCGACGCCACACTTGTCACAAGTGATGCCTTTATACCGAGCACCTTTGTACTTGCCACAGTAACACTCAAAATCCTTGATGGGTCCAAAAATTTTCTCACAAAATAAACCGTCTTTTTCGGCTTTGAGTGAACGATAATTGATAGTTTCCGGTTTGCGCACTTCACCATGAGACCAGGACTTAATCACTTCTGGTGAAGCGATGCGGATTTCTAGAGCGGAAAAGTCAATAATATTTTTCATTTGTTATCCTTTGTGGTTATCTCAATTAACTAGTTTCTGATGGTTCATCAGCTTCTACGTCTTCCTGTATGACCGCTGCTTCTACCGCATCTGTTTCCAGCGCTACTTCACGACTGGCGGTGGTAATTGCCTCTGCTTCTGTGCTGACGATTTCTTCTATAGCTGGGGCCACCACCACTGGTTTGGGTTCTTCTGCTTTGATCAATGGTTCATGGGGCACGATATCGATCAAAAGGGAGTTCAACTCACAAGTCAAAACCCGGAATGACTCCGGTACCATAGGAGCGGGAATCGACTCGCCTTTGACGATAGCTTCAAAAGTGGTCGACCGACCCATGACATCATCTGATTTGACGGTTAACATTTCCTGCAGAGCGTGAGCCGCCCGGTGGGCCTCCATGGCCCAAACTTCCATCTCTCCCAAACGCTGACCACCCATCTGGGCTTTACCGCCTAATGGTTGTTGGGTAACAAGTGAGTAAGGACCGGTAGAACGGGCATGCATCTTGTCTTCCACCATGTGACTCAACTTGAGGATATAACCTACACCTACGGTTGTGGTTTCACCAAATGGCTGGCCGGTGCGGCCGTCAAACAACTGGGCTTTGCCAGATACCGGCAAACCCGCTCGTTTCAACTCCGACCAGATTTTATCCTCATTAAAGTTCTCAAAAGCCGGTATGGCCAATTTGTAGCCCAATTTTTGCGCCGCCCAACCAGCATGAGCTTCCAACAACTGACCCATGTTCATCCGGGCCAAAACTGACAAAGGCGAGATGATGATATCAACTGGTGTGCCATCTTCTAGATGTGGCATATCGGCCACGGGTACAATTTTGGAAATTACGCCTTTATTACCATGTCGACCGGCCAACTTGTCACCCACTGTGATCTTGCGCAGTTGAGCAACTTTGACCGTGACTTCTTTTAAAGTCCCCGGATCTAACTCGTCGCCCATATCAGCATCTAGAACTTGCACATCGATAACTACACCCTGCTCGCCGTGAGGCATGCGCAGTGAAGTGTCACGCACTTCGCGACTTTTTTCGCCAAAAATTGCCCGCAGTAAACGCTCTTCCGGTGTCAACTCGGTCTCACCTTTGGGGGCGATTTTGCCCACCAGGATATCACCGGAGGAAACACTACTGCCGACTCGGATTAAACCGTCGCCCGTCAAGTTGGCCAAAAAGATCTCCGACACATTGGGAATGTCACTGGTCAACTCTTCAGGTCCCAGCTTGGTATCCATAACTTTGGACTTGTATTCATTGATCTGAACGCTAGTTAACACATCTTCTCTGACTAACCGGTCAGAAATGACGATAGCATCTTCATAACCCAAACCATCAAATGAGGTATAAGCGATCAACATGTTGGCTCCCAGCGCCAGCTCACCCTGATCGGCGCATGGTCCATCCAACAAAACATCGCCCGGCTTGACTTTATCGCCCAGTTTCACCACGGGCCTCTGGGTATAAGCTGTGCTCTGGCTAGTGCGCATAAACTTAGTGACTAAATAGGTTTCTTTTTGACCATTCAGTTGATAGCTTTCGTCATTGCCAGTGTGGTGCTTGGCGGCAGTAGCGGCAGTAGCTTTGGCCAAAGTAATCTCTACCTTAGTGGCATCAACATAACTCACTTCGCCTGCATACTTGGCCAGCACAGTCCGACCCATGGCGGTAGCCACGGCCTGTTCCATGCCGGTACCCACGATAGGAGATTGGGGCTTGATCAAAGGTACGGCCTGACACTGCATGTGTGTACCCATCAGCGCCCGGTTGGCCTCATCATGAGCGATAAAAGGAATCAGGGAAGCACTAGTCCCGATCACCTGACGCGGGACCACGTCGATGTACTGGACATCAGATACACTCCCCTCGATAAAAGTATTGGCAAACCGGATAGGCACCCATTCATCGGTGATGAAGTGATTTTTGTCCACATGCACACCGGCATGAGTAATTTTGTAGTCCTCTTCTTCATCAGCCGACAGGTAAACAATTTCATCTGACACTTTCATTTTGCCGGCCGAGTTGATGACTTTACGGTATGGTGCTTCCAGGAAACCATAGGAATTGACTCTGGCATAAAGAGCCAAATATGTCACCAAACCGATGTTGGGACCTTCTGGTGAACGAACCGGATCAATTCTGGAGTACTGTGAAGCATTGATGTCCCGCATAGAAAAGCTGGCTCTCTCTCTGGTTACACCACCAGATCCCATGACCGAGAGACGGCGCAGATTATCAATTTCAGATAAAGGATTGGTTTGATCCAAGATAGTAGATAGCCGATTACGCCGGAAAAATTCAGAAATAGTGGCGATCAGTGGTCTGGCGTTGACCAAAGCCGACGGAGTCAAAACTTCATCAGTCTTGGTCAAAGACATTTTTTCCCGAATCGAGCGCTCCAAACGGATCAAACCGATCCGGAAAGCACTCTCCTGAACCAACTCGCCGATTTGCCGGACGCGCCGGTTGCTCAAGTGATCGATGTCGTCTGTTTTACCTACTTTGTTCTGGAGTTTAATCAAGTACTTAACTGTGGCCAAAACGTCCTGGGGAGTCAAAACAGTAGTGTTTTTGTCTACATCCACGCCCAACCGACGGTTAAGTTTATAACGACCCACCAAACCCAGGTCGTAGCGACGCGGGTCAAAAAACAATTCTTTCAGTAAGTTTTGAGCCGTTTCCAAAACTGCCGGCTCGCCTGGACGCAGTTTGGCATAAAGTTCGAGCAAGGCCTCGGATTGGGTTTTGGTCAAGTCCTTTTCTAGTGTCTTTTCCAGCAAATTAAACTCATCTTGAGCACTAACATCGGCTAGCACCTCTCGCAACTGGTCATCACTACCATAACCCATGGCCCGCAGTAAAACGGTGACTGGGAACTTGCGCCGACGATCGATTTTCACCGCGATGACGTCACGCTTGCCCACCGCAATCTCTAACCAAGAACCGCGCTTGGGTCGCAGTTCAGCCAAAAACAACTCTCTGCCCACACTGGCTTCTGTTTCTCCAGAGAAAAAGACGCCGGGGCTACGCACCAACTGGGTAACTACGGCTCTCTCGATGCCATTGATGATAAAAGTTCCCACCGGTGTCATTTTGGGGATATCACCCAAAAACACCTCTTGTTCTTGCTCGGCTCCAGTCTGTTTGTTGATCAAAGTAGCTTGGGCATATAGGGGAACATCATAAGTCAGGCCTTTGTTTTTGGCCTGCATGATCGAGTGCTTGGACTGACCGAAACGATAAGCACCAAACTTCAGAGTCCAGTTTTTACCCGTGTAGTCTTCGATGCCTTTTTCACCAGTGATTTCTTGTAATGCCTCGCCCACGCCTGTAGTCAAAAAGTTTTGGTAGCTAGTTAATTGTAGGCCAATTAAATCCAGCTCTGGTAAGGTAGTGTGGCTATCTCCCCAGTTTTGACGAAGGACATGTGACATGAAAATCCTTTTTGTGATAATCTAGTGGGTGAAGCTTATTTTTGACCTGATCTAGGTCAGTCAAAAATACGCCACGACCACCAGCGATACTTCAGCGCTGAAGCGGTTATTGTAGCAGTCTCTTTTTATTGACGCAAGTAGGTAGATACGTTTTGGTTATGTTCTTGTAATGTCTTGGCGTAGTGGATCTGGCCCTGCCGATCGTGTAGATAATATAAATCATCAGTGGAGCTAGGATTAAGGGCTGCCAAAATAGCCAAAACACCTGGGTTACAAATCGGTTGCGGCGGTAAACCGGGATTTAAGTAAGTGTTATAAACAGACGGTCGTTGTTTATCCAAACTAGTGGGTGGCACCCACCAACTATCCAGCTCTGGAGAATAACCCTTGGCGTACTGCAGTGTGGCGTCTACCTGCAGAGGCATGCCTAGTTCTAACCGATGATACAAAATACCGGCCACGTGAGCCATGTCCTGCTCGCCCTGGGCTTCTCGTTCCAGTAAAGATGCCATGACCAAAATTTTATTCTGTTCCTGATCTGACAGTTGGAAAAATTGAGCAGCTTGAGCGGTGACTTTTTTAACAAAAGTGGTGGCTAACAAATCCGCCATAGCTTGGCTAGTCATGGCTTTGGGTATCAAGTAAGTATCGGGGAAAAGTCGACCCCGGCTGGTTTGGGTCAGATCAAGGAAAACGGCTCGATCAAACTCTGTCAGTTGCTCTTGATCAGACAAAAAATCAGCTATTTCTTCACTCCGCCAACCCTCGGGTATGGTAATCCACAAGTCAGTCGTGCCTTGAGTTAAACTCTCCGCAATTTGACGAGGTGTCAGGTTGGCAGAAAGCTGAAAAGTACCGGCTTGAATTTTTTCTGACAAGTTATAGTAACGCACTAGCCAAGTAAAAAACTCGGCATTCTTAATCAAACCGGCCTGGTACAACTTGTCAGCTACGGCTCTAACTGAAGCGCCTTTGGTTACGACTATGGTTTGACTATCCGACTGACTGATATCTACTGGTGTCAACAACCAGTAAACTAAACCCACTAGCAAGACGGCTACAGCTACACCGATCGCTAGGATTCCTACCATCATACGTTTGGTCGATATAGGTAAAGTCATAGTTACGTTACCGATCTATTGTATCAATGTAGGATTGCAACATTTCACAGGCAGCGTATTGATCGATGTGTCTGACTTTTTTGCCAATTTGACGTAACTTCAATTGACTATCATGGGAGGTCAAAGTTTCGTCAAAAAAAACTACCGGCAGATTCAGGGTTGATTGTAACTGGTTGCCAAACTGGCGTGACAAGATAGCCATCTGACCTTCTGACTCGCCCACTACGATAGATGTGATTTGTTCTTGGTGACAAATATCTCTGATTTGGGCTATCAGTTGATCGCCGGCTGACAAAATCCGGTACGGCTCGGCCAAGCTTGTTCTGGCGATCGCCACACCGACTCTGACCGTGCCAAAGTCCAAACCTAAGATAGGAAAAGTATTTGTCATCTGTTGTAGATTCTAACTCACCAACCGCTCTATTCTGCAACCAATTGGGCCAAAACTACACCTCTTTTGAGGTAAGTTCCCTCCGGCACACAGGTCACCAGCTTGAGCCGCTTGGCGTCATATTGTTGGGTCAAAATGTAAACGTCGGTGGGTTTGACTTCTGTTTTACTCTGAACGATGTAAGTATACTTGACTCCACCGGCCGTGATATAAATTTTGTCCACACCGGGTTTAAGCGTCATGATAGTAGAAAAAATCGAGGTGTAGCGACGCGGGTTTTTGGCACTGGGATTGTAAAACTGACGTAAAACCGAGTGACCAAAAATAACCGGCGCTCCAAAATCACCCGGCATGGCCGTGCCCTGGTAGGCGATCAGTGAACCATTCAGGTCAGTGCCTCCGATTTTAACCAAAGCATTTTCGATTTTAAGAGCCGGAATGTCGACTGTATACTCCGACAACTGGTTGACAGCTCCGTTTGGCGCTTCCAGATTTAATTCCGGTTGTAAGTGGGGTAGCTGGCCCTCATCAAACCAGTTGGCTAGGTTGGTGTAGTCCAGCTCCAGGGTAGGCAAAGTCACTACCTCTTGTTCCGGTTCCAGCACGGGAGCCGTGACAACCAAGGGGGTAATATCCAACACTTGTTGGCGAGGAATGGGGGCAATCAACTCTCGCTCTTCTTGAGCAGTTTGGTCAGAAACATAGTAACTTAAAATCGGTGTGACGGCACTCCCCAACAGATAAAGCCCGACACCAATGAACATCACCGGCAAAATCACCGAGCCGGCCCGCAACCACCAGGGTAAACGCCGACGGACTTTGGTCGGCCGATCCTGCTCTTCTTTTTCTTCTACTATTTTATTGGCCAAAAAGCGATGAGCATAAATTTTGACTTTTTTATCTACTTCATCAACCGACAGACCATGGGCTAGCGCCTGACGATATAAACTCAACAGTTCTTGGGATAAAGCACTGGGCAGATACTGGGTTTTCATGATTATTTAGCTTCTGACTGAAACTGGATTTTAATTTTTTCAGCCACCGGCAAACGTCTGGCCAACCAACTCACCAGCCGGGGTGTCAAGATCAATTGATAATCAGTCACTTCACTCCGACTAGATAAAAACTGCCGACCATCAGATAAAGATCGGCCGGCCAAACCGGCGATTAAGCTGGGTTCGTCCAGCTTAGGCCAAGCATCGGCTTGGGCAGAAACGGCCACCACCGGCTTACTGCTTTTGGCACTGGTGTCTTCCAGTTTGGTTTGTAACTGAATATCTGATGTAGATAGTTGATCGCCAGGATTAAGTTTGGATTGTAAAACTTGCCTGGCCATGGCTTCTACGTCCGTATAACTGTAGGAAATAGCGCTGGCACTAGCCACCAAAGTCAGCTCTAGCACATCTTTTTCGTCGCCTTCGTTTTGATTAAACTTAGTGCTGACTACCGATACTTTATTGGGTGGCACAAATTGACGCTGACCGGTACTTTTTTGTTCAAACTGTTTGACAGCATCTTTCAAGGCCTCACCCTGCAACTCGGCCGACAGACGCTCCCTGTCTTTGGTGGACACCACTACTACTTCCTGACTTGTGCCACCGGACAAACCTTTGGTCACTGTAGCCGTGTAATTACTGGCACTTAAGTCGGCCAAAGTCAAAGCAGTATCGGCTTTTAAGTTGTACTTGATACCAATCTCTTTGGCACTGATGCTGGCTTCGGCCTGACCATAAGATTTCAGTTCACCACTACCCCCGGCCGCTGCACTGATAGTGGCGGCTGGCACTGTCACACTATTAAATAACTCAAAAACTAGGCCGTCTGACTTGAGTATTGTCGCTTTGCTGAAAGTTTTTTCTGAAGTTGTTTTGTTGAGAATTTTGACTTGACCATAGGCCTTGTCGCCGATTTCTTTTTTACCCGTGGCTTGAGTTTTGCCAGATACGGTGATGTTAACTGTTTCCAGTTGACCGGGCAATAATAACTTGGTCAAGTCGGCTGACTTAAGTGTGCTGTCCAGTGTCAATTTAAACTCACTCTCAACCTTGGTTTTTTGAGGACTGACCATGACTGTTAAAGTCAAAAAACGGCTGGCCAACTGGGCAATAATCAAAAGTGTAACCAGCAGGCCCAATGATATGCCGGCTGCCACCGCCGGTATAGCCGATCGTTTGTGGGAACCGGAGTTTTTGTGCCAAAAACGTGGCCAACGCCAAGCTAATTTGGGTTTTTTGGCCAGAGGTGGTGATTGAGTAGGTGTATTAATATTTGTCACTTGCGATAAATCTGGCGGTTGAGGCCGATCCAAGGGCGGGGGTTGATCCCAAGTTTGAGCTTGATCCACTGGTGGCGAGACAGGTGAAAGTTGACTAGTCACCTGATCAGGTACGACTGCCAAGTTATCATGCTCAACGACGGCCACCGGCTCGGTAGTGACCATTGGCTGGGGAGCTGATGGGGTGACTGGAGCAGTAACATAGTTCTGATTTGCACCACCTAGTTGCCTGGCCAAAACTTTGCCCGCCGCACTAGCGATAGCACCAGTTAAAGCCGGACCGCTCCAGTACTCGATCACCGGCATTGTGGCAAACAGGGATTCCTGACTCCAGTCATACTCCAAAATTTCTTGCTGGTACTGCGATAAAACAGTTTCTGGTAAACCGTGAGAAACCAGTTGCCAGGTAGTGGGTAGTTGAGTTTGTCCCGGCAAAACATGGATCAATCGCCCAAAAGCTTCTTTACAATCATTGACAATATGGCCCGATGCGCCCACCTGCTGATTGGCCAATATCTTGCCTCCACTGATAAAAATCACTTGCAGGGTAGTAGCAGAACAAACAAAGTATAGTCCACTAACAAAAGGGTCAAGCGCTACTACGTGATCAGAGATTACATCTGACAGCACAATATAACCCAGAGGCCGTAGTGATAATTCTTCACACAGCTTGTCAAACTCGGGCTGTTTGGCTGGCACTACGCCGTTTTCGTCTACCCAGGAACTACTACAACAAAAAATAGTATCCTGAACCGCCTCGCTCTCCGGCCCCAACTCTTGCAACACCTGGTCGGCTTTGATCACCAGGTCTTTTTTATCACTGAAGGCAAAAATGGGTGAGGTGACTGTAGCGGCAGCCGCATACGGAGTCACCGCCAGTAGACATGCCTGGACGGCTCCTTCTGTCAAAATGACGCACAAATAATGAGCTTTTTCCACCACATCAGGGGCGCTGCTTTTGAAAATTGGCAACTGCATAAACTAGGTATCATTAAAGCAGATTGATTCTGACAAGGCAACAAATCATTTACTTTGGAAAAATGTCATGTTATTGCTACAAGAAACAACCATAATCCAATTTTGTATAAGATCAAGCTTTTATGTCCCATCAATGTCAGGTTCTGTATTACACCAAATCAAATCACTCGATACCATTTAGGGTATTTCTACTCTCTCTAACTCCGTCTAGCAGAACTAAGGTTATCCGTCTTTTGCAACAATTTGAAAAATACGGCTTGATCGGTATCGGTCTACACTCTAAAAAAATCACCAATACTCCACTCTGGGAGTTAAAAATAGTGGGCAAAATATCTATAAGAATTATTTATGGTATGGAAAACAAAAATGTTCTCATCTTGCATGGGTTTATTAAAAAAACACAAAAGACGCCAATAAAACATATTTTAATATCGATTAACAGGTATAAAGACTGGATATCTAGAAGTTAGTTGCTGTATTTTTGATACTAAATATGATATCATTTTCTCAAATAGAACAATCAACTATGAAAAATAAATTAGTCTATACATTATCTGACGACATATCTTTCCATTTACAAGATGTTAAGTTTATGAAAGAGTGGCAAAGATCCAAACCAGCTTATCAATTGGCTTGTAAGTTAATTGAAAAACGCTTAGCTCGTAAAATGTCTCAAAGATCACTGGCCAAGAAAGTCAAAACCAGCCAAGCCATGATCTCACAAATTGAAACTATGCAAGCCAATCCTACCCTGTCACTCATGGAACGTCTGGCTGTTGCTCTTGATGCCAATCTACAAATTTCTTTGTCTTGATTTACGGTCTCTGTTGCCTGATTTGAACCTAAATCCTGGCTAAATAAATCCGCCGTACTCCCTGACCGATACCTTGTTCTTTGAGCAATTTCAACTGTCCAACTTCACCTGTGTGCCCCACGTGCGGGCCACCACACAACTCTTTGGACACCCAGTTTTTATCTGGGTCAACACCGATAGTGTAAACACTGACTAAGTCCGGATACTTTTCTTTGAAAAAAGCTACCGCTCCGCTACTTAGAGCTTGATCTTTCGCCAATTCCTGACGGGTGACTGGCAGATCGGCTTTAACCCAAGTATTGATTTGGTCAACCACTTGCTGGAGTTGGTCAGTGGTCAATGCCTGCTGACAAGTGAAGTCAAAACGTAGCCGGTCGGCGGTGATATGACTACCCATCTGTTGTACCTGCGATCCAATCAGTTGGCGTAAAGCAGCATGCAGTAAATGGGTAGCCGTATGATACTTGGTGGTCTGCTGACTCTGATCCACCAATCCCCCCTTAAACATACCGGCCGAGGCCGTGCGGGAAGACTGACTGTGACTCTGGCGGACTTGATCAAACTTGGCCTGATCTAAGCTGATACCTTTTTCCTGCGCTATCTCCTGGGTTAACTCAAAAGGAAAGCCGTAAGTTTCATACAAACGGAAAGCCATATTCTCGTCCAGTTGAGTGACTTTGGCTAGTTCTTGTAGGCCTTTCGTCAGTGATAAACCAAACTTGGCTTCTTCTTGAGTTAGAACGGATTTAATTTGGTCTTTTTGATCGGCCAATTCCGGATAAACTGCCTGATAAGTTTGCACTATAGAATCGACCAGCTGGGACAAAAAAGCAGTCTTGAGACCAACCAATTGACCAAAACGCACGCTACGCCGGATCAACCGCCGGACGAAGTAACCCTGGGCTTTATTGCCGGGCAAAACTCCATCGGCGATCAAAAAAGTAGCTGCTTTGACATGATCGGCGATGATTCTGATACTTCTAGTTTGTTTATCATCTTGACCGTAAACCAGGCCAAACTTATCCGCCAAGGTTTGGATAATTGGTGCAAAAAATGCGGTTTTAAAAACGTCCAGCTGATGATTGTGAGCGGCCATCAGTCGCTCCAATCCGCCACCAAAGTCTACATTTTGAGCCGGCAAAGGAGTAAATGAGCCATCTGCCTGCTTCTGATACTGCATAAAAACCGAGTTGCCGATTTCTAGAAACCGGCCACAATCGCAGTTAACGTGGCAGGGTTGATCTTTAAAGCTCGATTCTTGGTGCAAATTCAGTTCCTCCCCAAAGTCATAAAACACTTCACTGTCCGGCCCACCAGGTTCACCGGCCGGCATATCTTGCGGTTTGCCAGATCTTGACCACCAGTTCTTGGACTCGGGATAAAAAAAGATCCGGTTTTGACCCAAACCCTGACTGACTGGATCTTCACCCACTTGGGCCTGGATGCCCCGATCGGCAAACAGTTTTTGCCAGATTTGCACTGACTCGTTATCGCGGGGTAGCTTTAATTTATCTTGTCCGCCAAAAACCGTCACATAAAGACGACTGGGGTCAAGCCCAATGCCTTGTTTGTCATCAGTTAAAAACTCAAAAAACCAAGCCAGCTGTTCCTGTTTGAAGTAATCGCCCAAAGACCAATTGCCCAGCATCTCAAAAAAAGTAGTATGGCGGTTATCACCTACTTCTTCGATATCCTGACTGCGGAAGCATTTTTGACTGTCCACTAAGCGCTTACCAAGCGGGTGGGATTGACCAAGTAGATAGGGCACCATCGGCTGCATGCCGGAACCGGTAAACAAAGTGGTGGGGTCATTTTCTGGCACCAAAGAAGATGATGGCAAAATCTGATGGCCGCGGCTGGTAAAAAAATCAAGATAACGCTGGCGCAAGTCGTCAGGAGTAAGCATAGCGATATTGTATCAAAGCCAGATTTAACTTTTGGATTTGGTGGATTTTTGCCCGTCACGCTTTTTCATCATCCAGTCCGCTACCGACTCGGCGGCCCGGACACCAGCCTGGATACCTCCCATCAGACCGCCCAACTTTTCCAGTGGATTAAGTAACTGGTTCTCCAATCCTTCAATTGTTCTGTTGATCCGACTCAAAGTTTCTTTGAACTCAATTAAAACCATGGTCATATAAATGCCCACGATAGAAAAAATGATAGCCAAAACTACAAAAACTACGGAAGCCAAGATCAAAATCGGATCCATACCATCAGTATAGCAAATGTCAAGTCACTTTAGAAAGAGACAGATACGCTACGCAGAACAGAGCTGGATTTACCCCGTCTATTGGTGGCTTGGGCCTCGATAAAACCCACTCCCTGTACCGGAAAAGTTAACTCTGTTTCAAAAAAACCTTCAGCATCAACCGGAACACTCTGGGCGTTGACACTGACTACCGCCTCCGGATGAGTTTGACCTTTGACCAAAACCGTACCGGCCACAGCCGCATTTTGTTCCGGTTGGGTGATGACGATAGCGGGAGGACTTAACAAGCGCCAATAAGAAATCCCGATATAACCGGCTACCACACTGGCCAGCAACACAATTGTCGCTCCCCACCAAAATCTGGGGCCAAACCGAAGCCGTTGACGGTAAAGTGGGTGGGTTAAGTTAATGGGCAGTAAACTGCCTGATTCATCAATTTTATAGTCCCGCCGGAGTAAAGCCAAAATAGGTTGAGCATCCACTCCCAGGACTCTAGCGCAAGTTGTGATGTAACCCTGAACGAAAACCGCCGGCGGTAGAACCGAGAAGTCATTTTTTTCCAGATCAGTCAAAACTTGGACCGGAATATGAGTCAGCCGGGCCAAATCGGCCAGAGTCAGATTCTTATTATCTCGAGCAGTTTTAAGAATTTCTCCCAAACTTTTGGTTGTCATGATGCTGACTGCAGAATAGTTTTCAGTTTACCAGCCACCTGCTGACCGCTGGCTCTGGTACCGACTTGAGCCATCACCGCTTTCATAGCCAGGCCAAAGTCCGGCCGGTCCAGCTTAGCCAACTCTTGAGTAATAACCACATCCAGTTCCTCGTCAGTTAAAACCTGGGGAAGATATGATTGCCAGATGGCCATTTTTTTTGATTCTTGCTCAACCAGATCCAACCGACCACCTTGTTTGAACTGCATGATGGCTTCTTCGCCCTGTTTAATCTCTTTGGCGATCAATTTTTGAACTTCCTCATCACTTAACTCCCCTTGATCAATCTGGGCATACTTGACTTGGGAAATTAAGTAGCGCAGGGCGTCCAGTTTGAAACTATCCTTGGCTTTCATGGTAGTCACCATGTCTTGATGCATTGTATCGAGTAAACTCATAACTCACCTCCATCTGAAATAATCCAACACTAGACTACACCCCTTGCCTGGCGTGGTCAAGTTGGTCACAAGCAACTCTTAAGAGTTGAGAGCCGCATCCACCACACTCTTCATCTCAACGAAGCTATAAGCCCCCGGAAAGAGTTGGGTGTTGACGATAAAGCCAGGTG
>CAZIBX010000005.1:0-20484 GCA_964537615.1 uncultured Pseudomonadales bacterium | reverse complement strand
CATGAAGAAGATGTGGCAGAAATCGCCAAACGGCGGATTATGTTTCATGACGGACAAGTAGTTCAGGATACCAAAATCAAACCTAAGCGCACCAAACCAAGTAGTAAAAATGAAGCGACCAAACCCAAATGACAGGTCTTGTTAAATCCAGTTTCATCATCGCCGCCCAGTCCATCGCTCGCAATAAGTTTCGTGCTTTTTTGACTATGCTGGGAGTGATCATCGGGGTAGGTTCTGTCGTGCTGTTAACCAGCATCGGTACTGGCTTGCAGGCCTATGTCACCGATCAGTTTGCCAGTTTGGGGTCCAACATTTTATTTGTGGTACCAGGTCAACCCTTTGGTGAAGGCGGGGGCTTCGGTAACCAAGAACAAGCCATGATTGAGTCCACCAAACCCACGCTTAAAAAGCGCTACATGACAGATATTTTACGCAACCATCGTGACGTGATCAGAAACGGGGCAGTGACGGCGGCCTCTTCTGCCAGTGTCCAGTATGGTGATAAAAATAAAAAAGTCGTCCTGTATGCCGTCACCGCCAGCTATCCTGATGTGCGCAACTCACCCCTGAATAAAGGCGCTTGGTTCACTCAAGTTGATGACCAAAAAAGTGCCCGAGTTTTGGTGCTGGGCCCAGATATAGCAGAAGAGTTATTTGGCACGATCGATCCGGTGGGTAAAAGAGTCAAAGTTAATGATTCACAAACTTACACCGTGCTGGGAGTTTTGGATAAACAAGGTGGGGGCTTCGGCGGACCTAGTTTTGACCAATATATTTATCTGCCCATCAATACTCTGTTTGACAACTTCAACACTCAACTGATCGACTCTTTTATCCTGGACGCCAAAGACCAAAACAGTGTGGGTGCAGCCAAAAACGCTATCGAGGAAGAGTTGCTTCAGTATCTGAAGGAAGACGATTTTACTGTGTTTGATCAAACCCAACTTCTTTCCACTATCAACAGTATTCTGGGTGTCCTGACGGCTGGACTGGGTGGGATTGCGGCTATTTCTCTGGTAGTAGGTGGCATCGGCATCATGAACATCATGCTGGTGACGGTCACCGAGAGAACGCGGGAAATCGGTTTGCGCAAAGCTCTGGGAGCTACTCCCAGTCGCATCATGCTCCAGTTTTTGATTGAAGCAGCTCTATTGTCCGTCATGGGTGGTTTGATCGGCTTACTGATTGCTTACTTGGGTTCACTGGCCATCCAGGCCTACTTCCCCGCCAAAGTCACAATTCAAGCGGTCATCATGGCTTTCAGCGTCTCTACTGTCGTGGGATTGATTTTTGGGGCAGCTCCGGCTAGGCGCGCCGCCAATCTCTCGCCGATCGAAGCCCTGCGCTACGAATAATTCTAGCTCTGCGTTATACTGATTAAATGTTACGCTGGTTTTTGACCAAAAAAATTGTAGTTGTTATCCTCGTCGGGGTGGTAATTTATTTTTTGGCCTTTCCCTACCGAGAGCAAACTAGAAAATGGTTAATTCCGATTTTGTCCAAAGTTGAGCAGTACATCAATCCTCAAACTATCTCCAGCACCACGACTCAAATCAAAACCCTGGCACAGCGCAGTACATCGCTGGCCAGTGAATCAGGTGAATTGCTGGAAAATGTGGTGGGCGTTAACCAGCAAGAGGCCAGCAAATCTTTGACCGAAAAAACCATCGATTACGCCCAGTATCGGTACTGTAAACAAGTAGTGGAAACCTGGGAAAACCGGCCCAAATAATCGACAAACCAGTTACAATAGCCGCTGATGACAACTTCCCCCGTCGCCACACCAGATGTGACTATCCGGCTCTCGCCTTTCGTTTTCATCAGGCGACTGATATTGACTGAAATCGGTTTTGCTTTGATCGCCGTGGGTTTAAGTTTTTTGGTCGATTACTCTGCTCTTTTTGGCTCTTTGCCCTTTGCTGATTTATTCCCGATCAACATCGTCTCTGCCGCGCTTCTAACTCTAGTTCAAATCCTGGTCATCGTCAGCTCATTTTTGTCCTGGTACTTTGAAAGCTATTCGCTTCGCTCTACTAGCATCGTGCATCGATCGGGCACTAGCTTCGGGGAACGAGAGCTGGCCACCTATGCCGATATCAAAACTGTGGCCTTTAATCAGTCGTGGTTGGAGGTCAGTTATAACTTCGGCACTCTGAAATTGTTGACCAATAAGAAAAAACCTTTGTATATAAAAAATATACCCAATCCGGCTTTTTTTGCCAGAATGATACGTGATAAATTGCCTGAATTAAATAAGGCGGGATCACCTTTTTTTGATCTGCCCATCAACCGTTTGATCCGGCAAAAAGAAGGTCAGCAGTTAGAGTTTAAAGCCAGTTTTTTCTGGGACTACAAACTAGAAGATACCAACAAAGAACTACGCCGCGCCATCGTCAAAAATATCGCCGCTTTGATGAATAGTGAAGGCGGAGTAATTCTGGTGGGTATAGATGACTCGGGTAAGGTTTTGGGTTTGGCCAAAGACATCGCTATCAGTAAGCGAGGCAATTTGGATAGTGTAGAAAATATGTTTAATCAAACTTTCAGTAGTCTGATCGGGGCCGAGTACCGGCAGTATCTTGATATCTCTTTCATCAAGTATAAAGGCCATGATTTGTGTCAAATGAAAGTTTACCCCGCTCCTGTACCGGTTTATTTGACCAATGGTAATGGTGAAGAGTTTTACATCAGAACCGGTAACTCCAGCCAGCCCCTATCTATCCGCCAGGCGGTGGAGTATATCAGGGGAAGGTTTTAAGTCTACAAATTACTTCTCGTCTGAATCTCTTTTTCTACATCTTCTTTATCTTTACCATACTTAAGCCGTGACAACTGTTTGATCATCTCCGCCTGCTTGGGGTTCATCCTGGCTTTGACTTTATCCATATCTTTCATCAGTGACATGGAAAAAGGCGTAACCGGCTCGTTGTTAACGATAGTTTTGATGTAAACATGATATTTTTCCACGTTGGTTAAATCTAGTTCATTGAAAGTCGGGGCGTACTCGTGTTGCAGAAAATTGGCATCCGGCACACCGACCCGAAATGACACCATAGTTCCCACGTTACCAAACACAGCGTTTTTGACTTCTTCATCAATCTGTCCCACAAACTGGTTGGCTACCACCAGGTTCAACCGATATTTTCTAGCTTCAGATAGAATCACGGCAAAGTCTTCCGTAGCGTAGTTCTGAAACTCATCCACATAAAGATAAAAATCAGTTCTTTTGGCCATATCCATATCCTGACGGCTCATAGCGGCAGTCAAAACTTTGGGGACCAAAATCAAACCCAAAAATTTAGCATCTTCTTCACCCAAAATACCTTTGGATAAGTTGCAGAGAATGATTTTTTGCTCGTCCATAGCTTGGCGGAAATTGAAAGCGCTATGAGGTTGACCGATGATGTTACGCATAGTTTTGTTGGTCACAAATCGGCCAAATTTGGACACGATATAGTCCAAAACTTCTGATTTGTGAAAGTCAGAAGTCTGGGCGATCTGATCAGTCCAGTACCGTCTGACGATCGGGTCTTTAACTTCTGGCAACAGCTCTTCTACATACTTACTATCAGTCAAACAGCGCACCAGCTCGATGAATGTCGAGCCAGGATGATACATGATGGTCAACATAGCATTACGGATAGCATGCTCAAATCGCGGCCCGATAATACCTGTCCTGTGGGGATCGTACAGTTTGTACATCAAACCGATGATCGAGCTGACCACGAAGTGGCGTTGTTCCTCCGTGTCGGCTTCCATCATGTTCATACCCATGGGTCGGTCTAAATCCGATGGATTGAAGTAAATCACATCATCAGCTCTCTCGGGTGGCATCAACTGTAGTAAGTCTTCCACAAACTCACCGTGGGGATCAATGGCACATACCCCTCTACCCGCCTCGATGTCCTGCAAGATCATTTCTTTCAAAAACTCTGATTTACCGGTGCCGGTTTTACCGATGATATACATGTGGCGTCGTCGGTCATCCTGGGAGATGAAGACTTGACGCACGTCACCCCTATAAACCGACTTACCCAAAAACAAACCGCTGGTAGCAATTTGGGAAGGAGCCGGCGCATTTTTGGCGTTCAGCCACTCGATGTGATGAGTTTCAACTGTTTTGTTGGGAAAGTGAAAAACTGTAGCCATTTCTTCGGTATTGAGCACGGCCGTGTTGCGGTTAAATAGTGGCATGTAACGATAAATAAAGTCGATCATGTACAGATGTTTGACAAAAACCTTGCCTTTTTTGAGCGAGTTATACGCACTGGTAAATTGAGCAAAGGCGCCCGTGATGTTATTCAGGTGTGACTCTGCGCTCTGCTCGTTGATTGAGGACACCACTACACGCAAAGCCACTCGAAATCCTGGTTTTTCGACTTTGGTAGTAATGGCTTCCATTTCTTTGGGGTCATGACCGTAGGTAGCTTTTTCCGGATCAGCTTCTCGTTTCTTTTCAGCTGCGATATGAGATCTGCCCTTTTTTTGCCATTTTTTGCTTTCCGGCTGGATCAAGAGCTGAATAATAGCGCCTTCTCCATCGCTCATTTTGGACAGAGCCGACGTGATCAAAGACAATCCATCGGTGGGTAAATCTTTATAAGTTTTGACCGGATAGTAAATGGCTTTATCTAACTTAATCGATGCGAAGGCCACACGGCCTTTTTCGTTAAAAATATTGGGCTCATCCACTTCTGTAATCTCGGCGTTGGGGTAAGCTCCATTAATTTGTTTCTCTACTAAATCGCGATTTTTTTTGGGACAGTTGACGTAAAATTTGATACTTTCTTTCAAAGCTACGATCTCAAAAGAAATCAATTCTTCCGGTTTGGTAAAAGCCAACCAACCGGATTTTTTGAGCGAGTAAAGGCCGGCAAACATCTGTTCGGCCGCATCGATTTTGATTTCATTATCTCTGGGCAAGCGGACCAACAAAGTCACAAAACCCAAAGCATAATCTTCTCTTTTGCGGTTTTTCCACCACTGAAAAATCATGTATAAAAAGACCAAAAAAATACCTGTCATCAGAATTAATAGTCCAACCATAGTCAGAATGGACAGGACACTCGACACCGCGGTTTGAAAAGACCAAGAAGAAGTTGTGAGCGGTTCCATAGTTTGATAATTAATAATACCTGATGTCTAATCCTGTGCCAATTGCTCGGCTGGGCGGTAAATGACTTTGCCCAGAAACATCTTAATAATTTTGTGACTCCACTCGATCAACCAGGAGATGGAAAAAGTGTGGTTTTTACCTTTGGCTTTCACTTCATCGTCTGGAGAAATAGGCAGGACGATCACCGGCATGACCGGAGCTTGAGTCGACTGAACAGTCATTTTGTCGCCTTGGATGACGATCTCCTGGGGTAAAGTCTCGGCGTGATCCTCAACTCGATTCATATACTCCGCCACTTCTGGCGGCACTTCTCCCGATTTTTCCACTTCTGCCAAACCACTGGGTAAAACTTCTGCTGGTTGGGTCGCCGACTGGGCGGGTCGTTCAGGAGTCCGGCGCAGACCATAACTGACAGGTGATTGAGCTGTGGTCAGGTTATCAGTGGGACTTGCCTCTGTCGCTGGTGGAGACGATGTAACTGAATCCATGACTTCGTCTAAAATCAGAAGCTTGGTTTCATCAGGCAAAGAAACATCATCAACAGTTGCGGTAGGATTAATGTGAGCACTACTGAAAATCGTGGCGGCAAAAGGTGATTTTTGAGCCAATCGAGACAATATGGCCTGGGTGATGGCAGACATAAACTACTACCATAATACCACCTGGTCGCCCACCTGCCAGCCCTGGGTTTGAGTCAAACCGGCCGGCACCTCCAGCACCATGTCAGTTTGGGATGGAGAAACATAAATCGGTAGTTGATTATCTGGCCGGTTATCTTTTGGTGCCGGAACCATGGGCGTGATACCCACAATCCGGCCACCACCTATCCAAACCAAGTCCAGATCAAACTTCATATCTTTCATCCAAAATTGAGCCACTTGGGGCTCTGACAAGATAAACAACATGCCGTCACTGCCGATCGAGTCACGACCGCTTAAACCCAAAGTCATGGCTTGAGGGGTGGTCACCACTTCAACTGTCCAAGTTTGGTCTTTAATCTGAATTTTTTGCCAGCTACGATCTGACCCAGTTGTTTCAATCGGAGTTTTTAAGTCAGTAGAAGTCCAATTTTTACGCCAAAATACCCCCAATAAACTAATCAACACACAGACCAAAACTATGGTAATGATCAAGCGAGATGGCATAAAATGGCTCTGGTCATGATACAATAACAGCTTCCCTGATGCCAAACCGACATTTTTTCACTAGATTCATCAAACATCTGGTAGACAACTTAACCTTGGTTTTCATAGCCGGTTTAACCTCGGTGTTTTTACTGCAAATTTTGGCCAGATTTTTCTGGTGGGCGGAGTTGTTTACTCACTTTTATCTTCAGTATTTTTTGATCAGTTTAGTTACCGGCTTAATTTGTTTTGTCCGTCGCAAAACGTACCGGCTGTCAGTGGCTGTGGTCTTGATCATGCTTTTCAGTATTCAGCTACTGCCTTACTATTACCACAATCGGGCTAGCGCCCAGATAGAAAGTAATAGTCAGATGACTATCTTGTTGTCCAACTTTCACTACAACAACACCAATTTTACCGACCTAGCCCAACTGGTAAATGATTACGATCCGGACTTAATCGCTTTGGTGGAAATGCCCAAAAAACATTTTGACCCTATCTCCCAAATTTTGCCCCAGTACAGCCATACTTACCAGATTCAAGACAGAGATCATCAGGGTTTGGCTGTGTTATCCAAGTACCCATTCAGTCAAGAACCCCAAGCTTTTTGGCCGGATAGCGACAAATTTCCGGTTTTAAGTTTTGTACCCACTCTGCCAGAAAATCCATTTCCGGGTCGGTTTTTTCTGATCCATCCCCCACCCCCATTAACCCAGCCAGCTGCCGACAGTAGAAACGCCACTTTTGACTGGTTGGAGTCTTACTTACCCCAACAAGTCGGTCCAATCGTGGTCATGGGTGACTTTAACTCGACTTCTTGGTCACCGGAATTTGTCTCATTGATACAAAGTACTCATTTGCGAGACAGTCGAGCTAACAAAGGATTACAACCATCCTGGCCGACTTGGGCCGCCAAACCTCTGCGCATTACTATCGACCACTTACTGGTATCACCAGAAATTTCCGTCGTCGATCGGCAAGTTTTACCTTCGATCGGGTCTGACCATTTTCCGGTCTTGATTCAACTGGCCTACTAACCACAGTGTTGCCCCCACAAAAACCAATAAACAAATCGATTGATTGACACCCAAACCAGTGATCGACCAAGTTGTTTTGTCCGGCCGCAAAAAATCCAAACTAAACCGAACCAAACTGTACAACCAGAGATAAACCGCCCACAAACGATGAGGGTGCGAGTGACAAAACGGACGCACAGACATCAATCTCAACCCCAAAAAGATAATAACCAAAGCTACAATTTCATAACCAAATAAAGGATGAAACTTTTCGGCAGTCACATACTGGGGTAAACGAAACTGGGGATCTATAGTAATTCCCCATGGCAACTGGGTGGGATAACCATACAACTCTTGATTGACATAGTTGCCCAGTCGGCCTACGGCTTGAGCCAGTGGCAGAGACACAGCCAAGCAAGCCAATAAAAATTTGAACTGACGGCGCAAGTCTTGATGGAAAAAACCCGCCACCAGCAATCCCCCCAAGCCACCCGCCACCACCCCCAAAATACTCAATCCTCCCCGCCATATCTCCAGCATCTGCCAGGGATTGGCGGTGTACAGTTGCCAATCTGTCATCACGTGCCACAATCTGGCTCCCAGAAGTCCACCCAATAGCAATACCAAAATAGCTCTGGTCACCACCCGAGGCGGTACTTGATAAACTCTGGCCTGGCGTTGAAATAAAAGATACCAAATTACCAAAGCCAGGCCGACAATCAAACCATACAGATGAAAAGTCAACCCAAACCAAGTCAAACTCGCCGGTATCATAATACTTATTAAAACATGACCAAAACCGTCAACAACAATAACCAGACGAAAATCAGCCGGATCAACCAAGTAATTTGAGTGTCTGTTAATGATTTTTTGAGTTGATATAGGTAATTCTGTCTGATGAACTCAAAGTCAGTAGCGGTAACAAAATCTGACAACACCCCTACCCAGAGACCCAAAATCAAACCTGCCCCCAATGCACTACCACTAGAAGTGATGACAAATATAGAAACCGGAACCAAACTTAAATAAAACAGTAAAGATGAGGTGATAGGTTTGGCTGAAGTGGCTTGTGGATCTTGATATTTTTTCAGCAACACCGCTCGATCAAAAATATCAATCATACCGCCCAAACCTAGACCCAGACCAAACCAAACAACATACGTCCACATCACGGATAAAACTTGAATGTGCCTGACCAAACTGACAGCCAAAATCATCACGATTAAACTCAATCGCCACCACCAAACTGTGGGTAGAGAAAAAAAATTAAGTTTTGACATACTGTCCTTTTACTTTTTCGTTTGTGTCAAAAACAGCTGGCGATAGTTATAAACTTGAGTTAGGGTCTGGTCAACCTGGTTCTTAAAATCTTTATCTTGTTGATAAGAACCGGTCAGATTATCAAGCACGCTGGTTAAATCATCACTATCCACCCCTCTACCAAAAACCAGTAGGTGGTTGCCGGCTTGAATCGCCTGTTGAGCTCTACTGCTTAAAGTCAGCTCACCACTACTGCTGGCCGTATAACCGGCTGATGTCATATCCAAGGCATCGGTAATCAATAATGACTTGGGGTAGCGAGTTTTCAGCGGAGCTAAACAAGATCGGTTCAAAGCACAGGGCTCATTATCACAAACACCCGTCACGCCACTGAACGTGGTCATCACACCTAGAGTAGGAAACTCCGTCAATAAAGCATGAAATGGCAAGCCGTCATTATTACCTACATTGACCCGGCCGAAACGCTGGTGCAGATCGACATTTAAAGACCCGATACCAGGAAAGTGTTTAATCACCGGCAAAATTCCCACCTCTCTATAAGCCGTCACCGCTTGTCGGCTAGCCAAACTCACTGCCAGCGGATCACCGGAACAAACCCTAGTTTTCAGAATAGCTGATCGGCTGGCTACATCCACCACCGGGCCAAAAACCAGATTGATGCCGGCCTCTGCTAGCTCACGGGCTGACTCTGATAAAACCACTTGACGCCGGGATTCTGTTTGACTACACAAGTTCTGCCATGATGGTAATGGCGTAAAGCCATCGCCTAGCAAACGTTGCACTTCCCCGCCTTCATGATCGACGGCTAACCAAGGTAAATAATCTGGATCAAATGATAAAGCAGCGCTGATAGAGGCCACCGTGTCGGCTTTAATTTCTGTCCCAAACAAAATCACCCCACCCGGCCGGTTAGTTTTGATCCACTGCCAACTAGCTGGATCGATAACGACCTGACCACTGACTGTACTTTCCTGAACTTGTAAGGGAACCACCAGTAATTGAGCGACTTTTTGACGATCCGAGAACTGTGCCCAAGGAGCCGGGGAAGGGCTGGGACTGACTTGATCGGTTGAGTTGGGAGCGACAGTAGAAACCAAATCACTACTAAACGGTCGCAAAAAATAATTTAAACCCATCACCACTCCCAGCAATATCAAACAGATGATGAGTAAAGAAGTATAGCCAGATGAGGGAGAGAGAAACTTCACTGTCCTTCAGTATAACAAAGGGTGTGGCAACTTTGGGTTTCAAGAATTTGCGGGGTTAGCGGTTTTACTCTGACGCAGTTGCTGAACTTTCCACATAAATAGCTTGGGTTTGCTCCTGGCAGTTTGGGCGTCCATGACGAAGCTTCTGGCTTGTTCCAAGATGACTCTGGGTAGCTCTTTGGACAACTTGATGTACAAACTTTTATGTTTCAGGTCATTCAGATCAGCAGCCAACCGGTAACCATAGTCCTGAAACTCTCGGCTGATAAATCCGCCGGAACTAGTAAACTCAAACTTCTCAAACAAACTCTTGATCGGCACAAAATTACTAGTCTGATTTTTTGCCATGATTCTCTTTACCATCATCCATCATAAGTGTCAATAAAACTCCACCCGCCGCCATCACAAACAGAGCCACAAACTGACTGGACAAAACAAATAACAAGCCCAGAATCAGCCAAACCGGAGCCCCGTAAATACTTAACATCACTTCACGGTAAAGAAAATAAGAGTAGGCCTGCCCACCCTTGCCCCGGCGAAATAAGATCAGATCATAAAACAACCAGTGAAAATTGGACAAAAAGCGATCGACCACATCGACAACCAAAAAACCCCAGACTGTACTTAACTGCGTTCTGATCAACCAAAGCAAAGACAGAACCCCGCCAGAGATTTGATACGGCCTTCTAGATTTGATTTTATCTAGCACAGAACCAAAAACCAGAGACAAAATCAGGGATGACAGCAAGACCATAGTCGATAGGTAACCAACCTTATCAACAGTCTTCAAATAAGTGAAGATTACCAAGGGCCAAATGAACAAAATCACGTCCTGCACGTAACGGCCGGCTTCTGCCACACCCAGTTTTTGAAATCTGGTTTCAGCAAACCAGCGCTTAAACTCCCGCCAGGAAACTTGATCTTTTTCTCCATCTGAAGGCAAGTAAAGTGTCACCACCAAACTCATCAATTCCAAAACAATACTGAAGAAAAAGACACTGGCAAAACCCAATTTGAGAGCCATCAATCCGGCCAAAGCTGGCGACATCACCGCCACTAACTGCAGCAAAAATCTGATGATGCCCAGATCAGCTCCCAGCTTAGCGGTGTGAGCATACTTACTCAACAAGGTATAGTAACTAGGCCAAAAAAAGTTGGCTTGGACTGCTTCTAGTATGGCAATGGGAATAATTAACCAGGGTTGGCGATTAACCAGCATCAACAAACCAAAAACCACTGCTCGCAGTAAATGCGAGTAAACCATGGATTTTTGGTGACCGGCCCTGGTCACATAGCGACCGATAGGAAAAGCGCTGATACCAATCGTTACTCTTTCCAAAACATGAAAAAAAGCCAGGGTTAAGAAACCGATGCCGATAGCAGAAATTCCCCAGCGTGAACCAAAAGTGTCTCGCCCGAAAGTAAACAAAAAAATGGGAAAGAAAAATAAAGCACACTTATTGACCAAATCACGCAAAACCCGGACAAAGTATAGAATCCGCATCGGACCGGATAAATCAGCGGAAAAAAATGACAGGTGGAAGTGGTGTTCAGCGGTTTTGGGCATGCTGGATCTGAAGATTTAATTCTGACACAACTGACTGGATAGATCCATTCAGCTTTTGTTTCTCGTCTGGCGTGAAACTAGACAATACATACTCATCACCGGGAGTAGTTCTATCTCCTTGCCGATTATCAATCCCCAGACGATACCTGGTGAACTGATCAGTTTGTAAACTTTGTTCAAGAGAAATCAGGCCGTTATGTTGTTTGGGTCCCCGCGCCAATGATTTCTGATACTGACCCAACATAATATCCAAATCATCATGAATCACCACTAGGCCGGTGGCAATCTGGTCTTTGGACCAATTAAAAAAGTTGATAATGCTGGCTACGCTATCGCCGGATCGATTCATATATGTCTGGGGCTTAACTATCAGTACGGTTTGGTACTGGGCTAGATCGGCCTGCCATTTAGATTTAAATTGCCAACTCCAACCCAAATCCTCAACCAAGCTATCACAAACCATAAACCCTGCGTTATGCCGAGTGGTTTGGTACTCTGCTCCCGGGTTGCCTAGTCCGACGATAATTAAATCAGGCATAATTTTTATTGTACCTTGCTGGAACTTGAGATCATATCGGCCAAAATTTGGGCCAGTTGGTCAGGAACGTTGATAGGCGTGATGTGATTGGCTGATGCTAGTTGTAAGTACCGGCTGTTTGGCAGAGCGCTGGCTAGTTTTTGACCCGACCAGCTCGGGTAAATCGAGTCTTTCTGACCGGTGACAACCAAAGTGGGAGTGGAGGTTTGGTAAAAGGTGGCTGGAGTTTGAAACCGCATGGCGTTGAGACCACACACCAGGTTAGAACGAAAAGAAGTATAAGCCACGTCATAAAGTAAACGCTTCAAACTGACATCTGGGGTAGAGGTAAAATCATGATAGTCATAACGACCAACCAAATGCCAAGTCGGTAAAACATGAGATAAAAGTCGAAGTAGAGGATAAATTAACCACAATAGTTTGAAAGTACCTAGTGTACCCCGACTGGTGGTGTTCAATAAAACGGCTTGCTTGATTTCGATGGCAGGTTTGGCCATGATCAGCTGACAGATCAATGAGCCCAAACAGTGGCCGACGAGTAAAATGTTGGTCGCTTTTTCATGCTTGATCACGGCTACCACATCATCAGCCAATTTTTGGAAATCATATTGATCTAAATCATGGGGACGACTGGACAAACCATGTCCCAAACAATCGATGTTGATGATAGTGGGTAACTTAATTTTTTCAGCCAAAAACTCCAATGTTTTGGTCCAACCAGCACTACTGCTACCCAAACCATGCACTAGAACTAGGGTGGTATGATGCTCATCTGATGCGGCAGGAAAAAACTGGTAAGCGATGATACGATCTGGCTTGATTTGAAGTTTGCGTTCCTGAACCGGCATATGGTCAGATTATAATAGCAGTGTTTGGAATAATATTTTTGATGCCAAAAAAACACGCCTTAATCTTAGCTGCCAATCAAGGTCATTTAAGTATCGGTCTGGCTGTGACTGATATTTTGGCCCAAGCCGGTTGGCGCTGTAGTGTGGTGAGAGAAGTTTCCAAATTTGCCTCACCCTTTTGGGAGGCCTACAATCTTTTTTATCGATACGCTCCCCATTTATTTGGCTCTATCTTTGAACTTGGCCAAAAACCACTCATCATGAGTTCTGGCAAAGTTTTTATGTTATTTATCAACGCGCACAAAATTATTGCTAAGTTGTTGGTCAGCCGACCAGATATTATTATCTCCACTCACTTCGGGTATAACCCATTTTTGGAAGTGGTAGCCAGAACTACCAGTATTCCTATCATCAACGTTGTATCAGACCCTAGGACGATTCACCCCATGATCGTGATGCCACCACCGGCCATTAACCTGGTTTTTGATCAGTCGGCCGCCCAGTATGTCAAAAAACTCAAACCAGAAGCCAAGACGATAGTCAGTGGCTGGTTTGTCCGACCAAAGTTTTATCAACTACCCACCCAAAGCAAGATTCGTCAAAACCTGCGCATTAAACCGGATCGGTTTGTGGTAACTTTCGTCACCGGCTCTACCGGCACCACCAGTGTTTTGCCTTTGATTAAGTTGGTAGCCCAAAAAATGCAAAATGGCCACCTGATCGTGGTGTGTGGTAATAACACGCGATTGAAAAAATCTTTGTCGCAAGTTATCCCCCACCCGACTACCAAAATTAAGCTCGTTGGTTTTACTCATCAGGTGGGTAGTTTAATGAAAGCAGCTGATCTGGTAGTAGGTAAAGCCGGCCCCAATATGTTGTTTGAAGCCACGGCTGTACAAGTTCCATTTCTGGCTTCCACTTATATCAGCGGTCAAGAAAGCGGTAATATAGAAATCATCAAGCAGTTTAAGTTGGGTTGGGTCCAAACTGCATCAGCCCGGGCCAGCGCCAAAATTTTGTCTTTGCAAAAAAACTCCAAACCACTGATTGACGTCAGCCGTCAAGCGGCTGTTTTGGCCAAGCACAATCAAAATAGTCAAAAAACTCTGCTGGATCTGGTTAATCAGTTAACTTCTGGCTCAAGCCGTACTAGACAGCGTTTTAAGCTCACTGATGCTCGTCGCATCCTGCCACGTTTTATCAGCGCGAATCTTAACTAAACGAGGAAAACGCAAAGCCAGTCCCGCCGCGTGTTGTGATGAAGTGGTTAACTCATCACCGGCTACCTCCAGTACCAATTCCGGTTTAACCCAAAAATCCGGCATCAGCATTTTTTCCACCGGCTGATACGACACTGGACGACTCTCTGTCGTCAACTCCTGACATACTTTTTTCAAAGTCACCAGTTGATCTTCACTCATGCCGGTACCGATTTTGGCTAAACTGACGACCTGATTATTTTGATCCAAGACCCCGACCAAAACCGCACCCAAACCAAAAATCGTTCTTTTGCCTCTTCCCAGATAGTAACCCATGACGATAACGTCAACCGTATCTGACAGTTTACCCTGCGCACCTTCTGTTTCCTTGATTTTGACCCAGCGCCAGCCGGTCCGGCCACTGCGATAAGTTGAGTCCGCCTGTTTAACCACCATACCCTCCAAACCCAAATTGAGTTGTTCTTCATGATAATTTTTCAACTCAACTGGATCGCTGGTGGTGATAAATTGAGTCAACTGGGCCGGTGTACTGGTTTGAGGCCGGAAGTAAGTAGATAGTAGTTTTTTGCGATCAGTTAATGGCTGGTCGAGTAAACTCCGACCATCAAGATACATGATGTCAAAAATAAAAAACTTAACCGGCACAGCTTGAGCCGCACCAGCGATATCGTGTTTACGTTTACGGGTGGCGGTTTCCTGAAAACGCTTGAGTTGACCACTCACCTCCTCTACCCCAATCACTTCACTGTCCAAAATACAATTTTTACATTTCAAAACTGACACCAACTGTTGGGCTTCTGGGAACATAGCGGTCACATTTTCTAAGTTTCTGGAAAAAACCTGGACATTTTGACCGTCAAAGTGAAGTTGGGCGCGCAGACCATCATACTTGGGCTCGGCTAGAACTTGACCCATTTTATCAATCATATCTGTGGTGGACTCTAGTCTCTGACACAAAGCGCTCAACAGCGGAGTACCTAGCTTAATAGAGTAAGTCTTGAGCTGATCCAAGCGTTTGGTGGCAGACAAATCTTTCAGCTCCAGATAAAAAGTGGCCAACTGACCCAAATCCGCCCGCCGGCCATAGGCCTCGAGCAAAACTTCTCTCTCACTTTTATCGCTCACAACTGCTGTGGAGAGAGCGTCAAACATGGTCAGGGTAGAAAAACCCAGCCGAAGTCGACCGACGATGATACGGGTGATAACTTTGGCTGACTCACTATCGACTTGATTTAAAAGAGTCGTCAATAAAACCAGTTTTTTCTCCTGCGAGCCCGCGCCTGATTCCCGGGCGATAGCAACCAATCTGGCATAAACTTCCGTTAATGATAATTGGTGGCCAACTGAATTATGCTCTTTTACTTGAGCCGCCAACTGCCCGATATCTCCGATTTGCTTATAAAGTTTATTGATCTCATCTGTATTTTCAGCTGGCGACTGACCAAATAAATCGGCGTCAAATTTTTGACTGTGTTTTTTGATTCTAGCCAAAGATCGCAAAATCATCTTGACTGACAACTGAAACTCCAATGATTGATATGAGGGGGTCAGCTGGCCTTGAAGAAGGTAGCAGGCGCACTGGACTTCATCCTTGTCCAAATGATTGAGTAAAACCGCCAGCAAACTGGTGATTTTTAACCGAGAATTTTCTGCTTCTAGTTGAGATAAATGGTGAGCAAATTGTGCAAACTGCATCAAAAGTATTTTAACTGACTTGACAAAGAAGAAGAAGAAGAAAATGACAATAATTATTGACAGTAATTTATAAAGTCAAAAGCGTATATGTGTGTATAAAAGGAGAAAATATGGGAGAATTAGCAATGGGACAAGGTAACGAGGGTTCAAAAGGGCATGGAGAGCCCGATTTAGATGAGTTGTTAAATGGGTCTAGTCCAGCACAGGTGGCGGCTGAAGTTGCTGTGGATGCAAAAAAACAGGATTTGTAGGTCATGAACAGGCTGAACAAATAATCGAAAACGAAATCGCTGGCCTAAAAACCTTACAAAGTGAAGTAACCCAAGTTTTGGAAGCAGTTCGCGATGGTTCTACTCCTAAATTGTCGATACAACAGGCTAATGCTTTACACCAACAGTTTGAAGATAGGTATCGAAAATTTAGATTGGAAGAGTTATTTGAAGAGGCCAATCCAGAACAGAGAATAGAGTTTGATAAACTCGTTACCGATGTTGGTGGTCTAATCAATCAACTTGACGACGAGATCATGTTTATGGATGCGCGTTCAGGTATGAATAGAGCGGCGTCTATGGAAATAGATCAATAAATCAGTTATCTTAACTTTAAACTCTTTGATAATTTTTTTCCAGGAATTCTCTGGCTTTTAATACGCTAGCGTTGCTTTGATTTTTTATGTGGCCAGCTAAGTCCAAAATATCTCTGCTAGATTTTTTTGTAACTTTTTTGTTGATCATTGGTGGTTTGGGGTTTGAAGTATTGGGCATAGTTAAGATAAATATGGTTTTTGTCAACCCGTCAACTTATACTTCACCCCTTTGGTGACGCCAAATTTCTCAATTACTCCTTTGGCGATCAGGTCTTTCACATCACGCAAAATAGTGTCTACCGAGACATTGGGTAGAACCAACTGGATGTCCTCACTGGTCACTTCATCTTGATGGCTGAAAAGTTCCAAAATAATAATTTGGCGTTCTGAAATCGCTACTTGTTTACCCAGTTGACGCTTCAATTTCAAATCTTTGGACAGACGCAAGACTTGAGATTGAATTTTATCAATTTCCATAGCCAAACCATAACAAAAGTACTCCAGCCAGTAAGTTAAGTCATGCTGGCTAGTCTGCTGAACAGATAGAAGCGCCTGATAGTAAGCTTCCACGTCACTGTCAAAGTACTGATCGAGAGAAAAGAATTTTTTGAAGTCATAACCCAAACTGTATAAAACCAGAGTGGCCATAGCTCGCGCTGTCCGGCCATTGCCCTCGATAAAAGGGTGGATATAAACCAACTGATAATGAGTGATAGCGGCTCTGATGATAGCGTGCAGATCTTGAGTGGCCGGATTTAACCCCCAGGTGAAAAAATCCTCCACTAGAAATGGTACTTCCATGGCTACCGGTGGCCGGAAAACAATTCTGTTATCAGTGGCGCTCTGAACTACAACTTGACGATCACGATAGTTGCCGGCGTACTCTGGATCAATCAAATTGGCTACAGTTAATTTGTGAATTCTTTTGAGAGTATCGACGCTATAAACTTGCTCGATTTTGACATCAGCTTGAGTATCAACCCAGGCGATAACGCTACGGTAATTTAAAACTTCCTGAATATCTCTTTCTCTGGCCATAATGCCGGTTTTTTCTGTAACTTGAGCCGGTGAGTCGACATAACCCAGGCGCACGACTTGTTCTGCTTGGGTGTGACTTAAACTATTACCCTCAATTTTGGTGCCGTAGTGAACGCTTCTAGTCATAGCATCAGTCCGAAACTTGGCTTCCCAAGCAGGAATCAGAGGTGCGTTGTCGATCATGGCCTTGGCGGTCTCAATTCTGGAGATATAAGTCAGGAGGTGGTTGGTGATATTGAAGAACGGTTGGTATGCCATGCCTTGATATTACCACACGTTGCGGGAAAAGTGCAGGAATGTTGCGGGAATACTTTTATGTTCCGACGCGCCTTCTGATTAAATAATCTGCAAACCAGTTTGGTTTTGGACCTCTGACACGATGTCGTTTGCCATGTTTTCTCAAAACTGTTTTTGGATTAATTTTTGACGGATGGGAAGTTATTGTTTCAAGCCAAAAAATAATTTTTATTAAGAATTGTTGCTGATTGGTTGGGTTAAGTTCTTCAAAAAAACTCAAACAATGTTTAGATAGTAGTATTTTAAAAATATCTAAACTAGCACCTGTGCGGTTTTCCAAAAAACCTTCTTTTTTTGGTTCGTAAAAAGTAGTTAATATGAGTCGTGCTCCCAAAACGCCCAAAACAACGTAATCGTGAAAAAATAAACGACAAAGTCTTGTGGCTTCTTCAGGTGTTAAAGAAAAATCGAGTTTTTGTTCGGCCAATGCTTGGACGGTATTAAAGCTTAATGTTTCTGTAGAAATAGACATTCGAGAGAGTGATTATACTTCATTCATCAAGTAACCCCTCCCCCGTTTCATAAATAATCTTGGAAATTTAGATATCTGGGGTTGTTTTGTAAATAATCTAGTTTGTTTGGACATTAAACAGAACTCAACAATCCAATCCTTCGTCGCTATGTAAAAGGTTCATACTCTCTTTTAAGTTAAGTTTTCAAGTATGTCCTGCACAAACCAGATTATTTACTCCACAACTTTAATTCCTGAAGCAAATGTGTGTGTCTGAAGGAAAACAAATACAAGTCAACTTGAATCGGAACAAATATTGTTCTTTGTGCAGGACACAACTTGCAAACAAAATTAAGTGTTTTATCAATAAGCTATTAACACCGCACTTACACTAAGGATGACCAACCTGATTTGTGTGTCCAAATAAAGAATAATATTTGTGAAGATAGATCATGTATTTTTCAGAAGAGACATATATTTGCGGAAAAGAGGAAGTCGATTTTTATTGAACTAATCTCCACAACACCTCCGGCACCGCCTCCACCAACTCCTGTGCATTAAAGTATGGCCCAACTTTTTGCCAAAGTTCCTCCCCCGCTTTTTTATTAACATAACTGCCTACGACTGCCGCCGTCAAAGCATCGTGTTTGCAGTACAGAGCCGCCACCAACCCAGCCAAAACATCGCCAGTTCCACCTTTGGTCATACCTGCATTACCCCCGGTCAATTCCAGTGACTGGTCGCCACTATATACATGGTCTGTCGGACCTTTGGTCAAAATCGTCACTCCTTGGTTGATCAATTTGTCTAAACAACTCTCGATCTGCGATTGAGTAATGTCATCTACAGGTTTGTGCAGTAAGTTGGCGGTGACAAACTGCAGTTCTCGCTGGTGCGGAGTAATAATCATCGTCGGGCCTAACAATTCTGGTTTCACCATCTGCAATGCTCCGCCGTCTATGACCCATTTTTTGGTGGAAAATTGACCAAGCAACTGATTAACAATTTTTGCAGTCTGATCACTTCTATCCATGCCCGGGCCGATCAGTACACAATCATCCTCTCTGATGTAAGTCTCCACTTGACCAAAATCAACCACTATCCCCTGCCAAAAACCCTGTTTAAGTTGGTAACGCACCAAGTCGTTGTTTTCATTTTCCGGACTGGAAAAATGCACCATATCCACGATCCGACTAGCTACATCTGCCGCCCAAAAAATGCTGGCATGAAATAACTGCGAGCCACCGATCACCAACAATTTGCCGTTTTGACCTTTGTGAGAAACTGGTGAAGGCAAATTAATTTTATCGAGATAAAACTGAACTTGGTTATTTGGCAACATCGATCATCTCCCGGTCAAAAGTATACACTTGATGCCCCAAATCTTGGCTGGTTTGTAACAAATACAGGTCAGTTAAATCCAACTTAGAATTTTCTAGTGTCTCCAACAGCCGTATGACTGTGCTTTTTTTGACTTCGATCACTGTCAAACCCCTGACTGAAAGAAGGTGCTTAATAGAAGAAATATAATCCTGACGCTTCAAAGCGTAAAACTTTTCCAAAATCCAAATCAACTCATTGATAACCAACAAACTGACTGCCAACTTAACTTCACCCATTTCTGCTTTTTCAAATAGATTCTGGGCTAGTTTTTTCTGGCTTACTACATCCCCGATCAGTAAACGCAAAATAACATTGGTGTCAACTAAATAGGTTTTACTCATGAGCTAATTCTTGAGCCAGTTTTTTTAAGGCCAGTTTTTTGACTTGAGCGAAAGGTACATTTTTTTTATTCTGACTTATCTTGTGCGCCAAACTACCAGCCAAATCAGATACCTTAATTAAGTCCGGCTCAATCAAGATTTTGTCTTGAAAGGCAAAAATTCTAACTCTATCTTTGATGTCCAAAGATAATTGATCGAGTAGCAACTTGGGCAAAGTAATCTGGCGTTGGGATGAAATGGTGGCTAGGTGCATATTGAGCGTGTAGTATACACAACAACTTTAACTTTAGCAATAACTTTAATTATAAAAAAGTTTTAATTTAAGTTGGCACAAATCGCAGTTGAAAAACCAGAGTGGATGTGTGCGTGTTATCCTCCAACCGCTTATTGCAAGTATGACGTTTTATGATATAAATATCATACTATGCAAACCATCACAGTCGGCGCACGCTATCAAGTAGTCATACCGCTTCAGATCAGAAAACAGGTCACCGGAGTTGAGGCAGGAGCCAAAGCACACATTTTTGTTCTAGATCCTGAAACTATCGTCATAAGCACACCACATAAAAAATGGTCAGATGATAACTATGGATCACTAAAAAGTGACCTGCCCCAAAATTCCACCCAAGTCATAAATGATCTTAGAGAAGAATGGTCAATATAACTATTCCAAACGATGTGCCTTTGTTTTATCTTGATACCAATATTTTTTTGTATTTTTTCCAATCACATCCTACTTTTGGGCTGAAGGTTAAAAAGATTTTTGATCAACTAG
>CAZIBX010000004.1:11166-22907 GCA_964537615.1 uncultured Pseudomonadales bacterium | reverse complement strand
TGGATATAAAGCCGGGAAAAAACTTTGGGATGTTTCTCCAAAGCTTTGGCCAGAGGCGTACCTCCCTCTACCTCCTGCAAAATACTGGCCACCACTCGGCCGAAAGAGACTTTGCTTTGATCAACCAAAATAGACAGTGAGTTGGTCAGAGGTAATCCGGCAGACACCATGGTGGATAACTGCCTGGTGAAGTTAACTACATCATTTTGTTTCACACCAAATAACGTGTCTTTTAAGATAGCCACAGGATCATTGGTGAAAGACTGCAGGTCAATTAAAAATAAATTTTGCTCTGCCAAAACTGCCGCCGCCAACCTCTCTTCCTTTACCTCGACCTTACCTTTGACCGTCTCGCCGAACTGATTTTTGGCAGTGTATTTATATATGGGCATAAATCATCCAGTTATTTAGCCAAAGTCCGCTCGATTTCTTCCCGACGAAAGGCATAATCGATGGCAGTTTCTTTGCTGATGTGTCCACTGTCTATCAACTGTTTAAGATGATGCTCAAACAAAATCATGTTATCAGCCAAACCGGTTTGAATAGCATTGTCGATCTGAAAAGTTTTGGCTTCCCTGATTAAGTTGCGGACTGCCCCAGTAGCCACCATGATTTCAAAAGCCGGCACCCGTCCGCCACCCAAAGCTGGCAACAATCGTTGTGATGCCACCACCTTCAAACTACTGGCCAGCTGTGAGCGGACCTGACCTTGTTGACTGGCCGGGAATACATCAACTATCCGATCAATTGTTTCAGCTGCAGTTGAGGTGTGCAGAGTAGAGAAGACCAAGTGTCCCGTTTCAGCTACAGTCAAAGCCAGCGCGATAGTTTCATAATCCCTCAACTCACCAATCAGCACTACGTCCGGATCTTCCCTTAGAGCAGAGCGCAGAGCAACTTGCCAGCTACTGGTGTCATTATTTAGTTCTCGCTGCGAAACGATGCTACGTTTGGGTTGATAAATAAACTCTACCGGATCTTCAATAGTCAAAATATGTTCGCTTCTGGTCTGATTGATTTCCTCGATAATGGCTGCCAAAGTGGTTGATTTACCTTCACCGGTCGGTCCGGTCAATAAAACCAAACCCTGACGATACTTGGAAAATTCAGAAAAAATCGGCAACAAATTGAGCTGGGCCATATTGCCGATGTTCTTGGGAATTAAACGCAGAGCCGCACACCAACCACCTTGAGCGTGATAAACATTGACCCGGAAACGACCCTGGTCTTTGTAAGTATAGCCAAAGTCCATTTCTTTGTTGGCGTTAATATAGTCTTTTTGCTCCTCGGTCAAAATTCCGTCTACCAGAGCTTTAAGTGACTCGTAATTTAAAAGGGGAGTGTCAGCCACAACCTGCAAAACTCCATCGATACGCAGGCTCGGCGCACACCCCAGTATTAGATGCAAGTCAGACGCATTTTTTTGAATAACCAGATCGAGCAAATCAAAAATTGTCATATTTTTCCTTTTTAAATTTCCGCTACCCGCAAAACTTCTTCGATTGTGGTAATACCCTCCAATACTTTTAAATAGCCATCTTGTTTCATCAGCATAGTGCCTTGAGATATTGCCACCGACTCCATTTCAGAAGCGGGTTTTTGTTCCATCACCAATCGGCTAATTTCTGGCGTGATTCTCATCACTTCAAAGATAGCTATCCGACCTTTATATTCCGGTTCTGACTCTGGTCGATTGGGACTAGCTCGGTGGAGTTTAATGTCTGACTCTGTCATATTTTTTTGTTTTAACCAGGCAGGAAAAATGTCACCCAAAACTGATTTGATATCACTCAAAACTGCCGGCTCCGGTGTGTACTCTTCCACAAACTCTGGATTCAGCACCCGTACGATACGCTGGGCCGCCACCAAGGTCATACAGGAAGCTAGAAGAAACGGCTCCGCTCCCATGTCCATCAACCGCGGAATAGCACCAGCCGCCGAAGAAGTGTGCAGGGTGGCGAAAACCAGGTGACCTGTCAGAGAGGCCTGAACTGCCAAACCAGCTGTTTCCCCGTCTCTGATTTCTCCCACCATGATAATATTGGGATCTTGGCGCAAGAATGACCGCAGACCTGAAGCAAAAGTTAAACCCGCCTGTGGATTCACCTGGACTTGATTTACGCCGGGCATCTGATACTCGACAGGATCTTCCAGCGTCATGATGTTAACTCTGGGTGAGTTGATGGTGTGTAACACGGAGTAAAGAGTTGTGGTTTTACCTGATCCGGTTGGGCCGGTGACCAAAATAATACCGTGAGGAACTTTAATAGCATCTTTCATGTTTTTCAAAGCTAACCCCACCAAGCCCAACTCTTCCATAGACGGCACTTGAGCGTTTTTGCGTAGTAACCGCATAACGACTTTTTCACCATGAATAGTGGGTAGGGTCGAGATACGCAGATCCACATCATGATCGTTTTCAGAAAAGTCAAACCGACCGTCCTGTGGCACTCTTTTCTCATCGATCTTCAAACCCGCCAAGATCTTAATACGGGAAATCACGGCATCATGAACTGACTTGGGCAAAATCAGTTTCTCGGCCAAAATACCATCGATCCGGTATCTGACTCTGGTTTGCTGTTCTTCCGGCTCGATGTGAATATCCGATGCTCGCGAGCGCAAAGCGAAGGACAAGATGGTTTGGACAATTTTGGCTACCGGAGCTTGTTTGAGAGTAGTAGAGGCCAGGTCAGCCAAATCTTGTTTGATGACTTTTTCTTTGGGCTTGAGAGCAGTTTGAGCTAGAGCAGCCGACACTTCGCCGGATAAACCCTGGGCATAGTTCTCGGCGATAAATCTATCAATTTCTCCGGCGATGGCATAATACGGCTTGATGATGGTGCTGGTCTGCTGACGGATAAAATCTATGGCCATCACGTCCAGTGGATTCTTCATGGCCACACTTAAAGTGTTGGTGGCAGTGTCGTAGGAGAACGGCAAAGCCGAGTAATGTCTGGCTACACTTTCCGGTAATCGGCCTATTGCTTCAGGTACGATACCCGTTTCAGACAAGTTAACATAGGGAATGTGATAAAAACTTGATTTGGCCTTCAACCAAGCATCTTCTGATAAAACTACGTATTTAGCCACCAAGACCTCCAACGGCTCGTGACTACGCAGTTGGTCAGAAGTAATTTTTTCGGCAGTAGACTGGTCCAGTGCTCCCTGATCCACCAAAACATCAATCAGTGAGCCGTACTGGGTCACAGATCCAACTGGAGCGGCGATAGGCGGTACTTGATCGGGCATGGCAGACCACAGCCGTCCAAAATTTGGACTATACTATGGCTAGCTTCTACTTTAGCGCAAAATGTCCAGACGCACAATGTTTTCACCCATTTTGGTTATCACACCAGCAGTGACTGCACAATCTGTGGTAGAAGAGTTGGTGGCCCAAAAACTACCAAAATACGATCTGGGCCGGGTTATTTGGCTTTGTCCACCGGATCAAGTGATTGGCATAGAAGAGCTGCGAGAGTGGATCTATAACTTGTCATATAAATTGGGAGCCGATGAGTCACGAGTTTATGTTATTCCCCAAGTTAATCATGCCTTAGTTGAGATTAGTCATACGCTGCTTAAAACTTTGGAAGAACCGCCAGAGAGAACCTTGATTTTGCTGACTGTTGACTCTGTTCATGGTCTTTTACCCACTCTTGTATCTCGGTGTCAAACTTATAAAAGCCCGTCAACCAAACTGTCAAGCCAACCAGATCTAGACACTTGGCAAAAGCTAGCTGATCAAGTGGCTAAAAATCTGCCGGCCAACTCTGTCTACCAACTTTGGTCACTGCTACCCAAAACCTTCAGCAGTGTTCAAGCCATTGTTTTTCTGTCCCAATTATCAGACCTGCTTTTGCCTTGGCGTTTACAGCCGGCAGGTAGACAAATGTTGCGTCAGATATTGGTGACCATATCACAACTAGAACAAAATACTCATGTTAAACTTACAGTCGAGCACTGTTTGCTGCAGTTATATCTGCTCGCCAAAGCCGTCAAAACCGCCCCCAAACTTAAACAAGCATAGTACCCACACCCCTTTCACTGTCTCCGATTTTATGATATAAGGTGAGCTCGCATTCAATTTATGTCCACTACCGCTCCACACTCATACCAGGCATCAGAAATTAAAGTTCTCGAGGGACTGGAGCCCGTCCGCAAGCGTCCGGGCATGTATATCGGCTCCACCGATAGCCGGGGTTTACATCACTTGGTAAAAGAAATTTTGGACAACGCGGTGGACGAAGCTATCGCCGGATTTGGCAAAACCATTCAGCTCTTCCGATTGCCTGTCAGTGATGCCATAAAAAAATTAACCAAGTTGGATTTGCCAGAAGAAGCCATCTGTGTTGTAGATAATGGGCGGGGTATCCCGGTTGACCTGCACGCGTCTGGTGTATCTGCTCTACAAGTAGTTTTAACCAAGTTGCACGCCGGTGGCAAGTTTGAAGAAACAGTCTATCAGGCCTCCGGTGGCTTGCACGGTGTGGGGGCGGCTGCTGTCAATGCTTTGTCGGCCTACATGCTGGTAGTAGTCAAACGCGACGGGAACTACTTCACCCAGAGTTATCATCAGGGAACACCACTGGCCCAGGTAGAAAAAATTACCCAAACCCAAGTTCAGGAGCTTCTGCCTGGACTGGTCGACAAGTTCTGTGATCACGCCACCGGCACTCTGGTCTATTTTGTACCTGATCCCAAAATTTTCACCACCAACACCGGCTTTTCTCATAAAACTCTCGTCTCTGTTGTCAAAGACAGAGCGTATCTGATGGCCGGACTTTACTTCGAGTTTTCTGATCAAATCGAGAAAGTTGATCAGCATTTTTACTTCGAGAGCGGCATCCGCAGTTTGGTCGAACACCTCAACATGTACCGCAAAACACTGCACCCGGTTTTTCACACCAGTACTATCTGGACCGATCCGGAGAGTCGCAAAAAAATTGGGGTAGAAGTCGCCGTACAGTACAACGACACCTACGCCGAAAGATTAGAGTCTTTTGTCAATGTCATTCACACACCAGACGGTGGAGCACACGTTAATGGTTTCCGCATGGCTTTGGGTAAAGTGGTGCGTGACTATGCCATGGCCAAGCAGTTGATGAAGGAAAAAGAGGCCTTTTCGGCCGAAGATCTACGCGAAGGTTTAACTGGTGTGGTATTTGTCAAAATGCCGGCCAGTGATCTGCAGTTTGAGTCTCAAACCAAGTCCAAATTGAACAATCCGGAGGCCCAGTCGGCGGTTTATGCCGTGTTTAAAGAAGCATTTATCACTTTTCTGGAAGAAAATCCGGCCAGTGCCAAAGAAATCGTGGGTAAAGTTCTACTCTCTGCCAGAGCCAGGTTGGCTGCCCGAGCAGCCAAAGATGCCGTTATCCGCAAGGGCGTGCTGGAAGGCACTAGTTTGCCCGGTAAACTGGCTGACTGCCAATCCAAAGACCCCGCCTTGAGTGAGATTTACATCGTAGAAGGTGATAGTGCCGGTGGCAGCGCCAAACAGGGTCGGGACCGCAAGTTTCAGGCCATCTTTCCTTTGCGCGGTAAAATTTTAAACACCGAAAGAGCCCGACTGGACAAAATTGTGGCTTTTGAAGAACTGAAAAACCTGGTAGTCGCTTTGGGGGCGGGTATCGGTGACACTTTCAGCAACACCAGATTGCGCTATCACCGAATCATTTTGATGAACGATGCTGACGTGGACGGTGAACACATCACGACTCTGGGTTTGACCTTTTTCTTCCGGCATTTACCCCAAGTCATCGCTGATGGCCACTTGTACATCGCCATGCCACCACTCTACAAAATTACTTTGGCCAAAGATGTTAAGTATGCCTATTCTGATGATGAAAGGGACAAAATAGTCGCGGATCTGAAAATCAAATCCGCCAATACTAAACCGGCTATCCAGAGGTATAAAGGTCTGGGTGAGATGAACCCGGAACAGCTCTGGGAAACCACCATGAACCCCAAAACCAGAATTCTGAAAAAAGTCACCATCGAAGATGCTGATCGTGCCGACACTGTTTTCACCACCCTGATGGGTGATGAAGTCGCACCTCGTAAAAAGTTTATCCAGACCCACGCCCAACTGGCGGAGCTGGATGTTTAAGGAGGAAATATGTCTGACGAAATCAAAGTTTTAATTGAGATTCCAGAAGGGTCTCGAGTTAAATATGAACTGAACGAAGAAACTTTACAAATGGAAGTCGATCGGCTCATGCCTACCGCTATGGGTTATCCGGTTAACTACGGTCTGGTCTTAAATACTCATGGCGAGGACGGAGACGCACTGGATGCACTGGTTTTTTTAAGTGAAAAAGTTATGCCGGGAGTGGTAATAAAGTGTCAAGTGATTGGTCTACTGGAAATGGAAGACGAGGAAGGGATTGACCACAAACTGATCTGTGTCCCAGCTGGAGCCAAAATTGATCCCATTTGTGGCACCTGGTCGTCACTGGATGACATTCCGGAAGCCAAAAAACGCCAAATCAAACATTTCTTTGAACACTACAAAGATCTGGAAGAAGGTAAGTGGGTAAAAATTAAGGACTGGCAGGGGACAGAAGTAGCCGGCCAAGTATTAAAGTCCGCTCAAGAGAGAAAGGCGAACTAAGATTATAAAAACAAAATTTTTGAAGCAATATACCTTGTGAGCGAGGACCATTGTTTGAGCCTGGCCCATGGCCAAGCGAGTTTGGTCCGCAGTGAACAAGTGTATGTTGCGTAAAAAATTGAAACCTTACTAATAAATATATGTCCGACACCAACGACCAACTGCAAGACCAAGTCACTTTGCCGGAAACTGCAGATCAATCTGATGCTAAAAGTCTTGATCAAGAATTAGCTAATGCTGTTGTGGCCAAGATTGGCACTTTGGAAACCACCCAATTTGGGGTTTTCAAGTACATTTCTATCGCTGATGAAATGAAACAGAGCTATCTTGATTACGCCATGAGCGTGATCGTGGCTCGGGCGCTGCCTGATGTGCGAGATGGCTTAAAGCCGGTCCATCGCCGGATTCTATACTCCATGTACAGAAGTGGTATTCACCACACCAGTGCTTACAAAAAATCTGCCAGAATTGTGGGAGACGTACTGGGTAAATACCATCCTCATGGTGATGCCCCGGTTTATATGGCTCTTGTCCGGCTGGCCCAGGATTTTTCCATGCGCTACCAGCTAGTGGACGGACAGGGTAACTTCGGCAGTATCGATGGTGACAGTCCGGCCGCCATGCGTTATACGGAAGCTCGATTGGCCAAAATTACCGCCGAGTTGATGGCTGATCTAGACAAAGCCACCGTACCCTTTGTTGATAACTTCGACGGCTCATTACAAGAACCCAGTGTTTTGCCCGCCAAGCTACCCAACTTACTCCTGATGGGATCAGAGGGCATTGCGGTAGGCATGGCCACCAAAATCCCACCCCATAACCTGAATGAAGTTTGTGATGCTCTGATAGCCACCATCACCCAAGGCAAAGCCCAAGCTACACCAGGTCTTTCTCTTGACACCAAACACGACTTAACAGATATTTCCTCGACCAATAAATTAATTGATCAACTACTCCAAACTCCGGCCGTCGATCTGGCCGGCCAGTTTGTAACTGAAGCCAGCATGGATGACATCATGGCTCACATCCATGGTCCTGACTTTCCCACCGCCGGCATTATTTACGACTTTAACGCTATCAAAGAAACTTATAGAACCGGCAAGGGCAAAATCGTGATCCGGGCCAAAGCCAGTATTGAAGAAGGACCCAAGGGATACCAAATTATCGTCACCCAGTTACCATATCAAGTTAACAAAGCCAAGTTACTCATGCATATCGCAGAGCTGGTAACTGACAAAAAACTATCCGGCATCAGAGACTTAAATGATGATTCGGATCGCCAGGGTCTGCAAATTACCATTGACCTCAAGCGTGATGCCAAGCCCAAAGTGGTGCTCAATGAACTCTTCAAGTACACCGAGCTCCAGTCATCTTTCCCCGTCAACATGGTGGCCTTAAACAGTCAGGGTGTGCCTCAACTGATGAATATCCGCCAAATTTTGACCGAGTTTGTGGAACATCGTCAGGTAGTCATCGCTAGACGAAGCCAGTTTGAGCTCAAAACCGCCAGAGAGAGAGCTCATATTCTGGAGGGGCTACTGATCGCCCTCCAACATCTTGATGAAGTGATTGCTACTATCCGGCAATCCCAGGACCAAGAAGCAGCCAAAACCGCGCTGATGTCCAAGTTTGGTCTAAGTGAAGTTCAGTCACTGGCCATTTTGGACATGCAGTTGAAACGACTGGCCGCACTGGAGAGAAAGAAAATCGAGGACGAGTACGCAGAGATCAAAAAAACCATCGACGCTTTGATTAAACTCCTGCTTGATCCGGCCAAAATGCTGGGCGTAGTTAGTCAAGAAACTGCCCAATTGAAAGAAACATACGGCGACCCCCGCCGCACTCAACTGATCAAGGGTAAAGTCGGCGAATTCAGCGAAGAGGATTTGATCGCCAATGAGTCGGCGGTGATTACTTTGACCGAAACCGGCTACATCAAACGTTTAAGCCCCAGCACTTTCCGGTCACAATCCAGGGGTGGTAAGGGTAAGCTCGGTATGAAAATGAAAGCCGAGGACATGGTCAAAACCCTTTTGACCGCCAATACGCATGACACTCTGCTTTTGTTTACCAACTTGGGTAAAGTTTTCAAACTGCGGGTGTTTGAAATTCCAGAAGCCAGTCGCCAAGCCAAGGGTACGGCTTTGGTCAACTTGTTGAGTGTGAATGAAGGTGAGGTCGTGCAGTCTCTGATGATCATTGATGAGGTCAAAGACAGCGACAAGTACATCTGTTTGGTCACCCGTAGCGGTTTGATTAAAAAAACTCCTGTCAAACTTTATGACAACATCCGCCAAAACGGCATTATCGCGATTCTGCTCAACTCGGATGACCAACTGGTCTGGAGCAAACTGACTACCGGCAGTGATGACATTTTGCTAGTCACCCATCAAGGTAAGTGCATCCGTTTTTCAGAGATTGAAGTCAAATCCAGCCAGAGAGACACCAAAGGCGTCAAGGGTATTACTCTGTCTGATCGTGATTTTGTTGTGGGAGTGGAAGCCGTCGACAAAAATGCCGGTGATGATACTGGTCACATCCTGGTAGTGACCAAAAACGGCATGGGTAAAAGAACTCAACTCAAAGAATACCCCCACCAGAAACGAGCTGGCTTGGGAGTAAAAGTGGCGGAAATTACACCCAAAACCGGACCAGTAGCCGCGGCCAGATTGGTCACGGCCCAACACCGTGAGTTAGTAATTTCCACCCAAGACGGTCAGACCATGCGCTTACCTCTGACCAAACAGTCAATTCCGGTTTTAACCAGACCAACACAAGGAGTGATTTTGATGCGGGCAGGGGAGGGGGACTCGATCGCCGCCGTGGCGTTGACTTTTAAGCAGATGGAAGATGAAGAGTAAAAAAATCTACGGTTACCACTTGAGCGTCTTTTTTTCTAACGTGACCATCAAATTAGGATAACTGCCAGAAGTTTCCACTTGAATGCCTCCGTCAATTTTTTTGATCAGTGCCAAAACATATAGGGCGTATTCTTGACCCCACGGACCACTTAATAACTTAAAGGCATATTTAGAACCTGGTCGGTCCAATTGTTTTTCGGTCTCACTTAATTTACCAGAAAAGAAAAAAGCATATGCTTGGATGACCCCTGACATTAAAGATAGTTGCGGAGCATTATCCCGATATGCCTTCTCAACAAAAGTTAAAAGATTAGCCACTTTATCAAACCATGCCTGAACGGAGTTGTCCCTACACTTATACTCGAACGTTGTATTTGTGGGATAGTAGACGTTTTTTGTGTGATCAGGAGCAAAAAACAGCGAGTCACTGCCAGCTTTGGGGAATCGGTGCCCATCATGAGTTAGTTCAGTGGGTTCACCTTGAACTCTTGGTTCTGCTACGGAGGGGCCAGGTTTACCAACAAGGGATTGTCTTAATTTTTGGACAAAACTAACCGTCGTATCGACAACCGGTATTTCAAAAATAATTGATCCGACATTCGCTTGAGTAATTCTTATAGATTTCTGACCAGCACCAATTGTTTGGAGCAACTGCACTGCATAACTAATTACTTTAATTTCTTCTTGAGAAAAGTAGCTTGTACTGTACCGAATTTGGTAATTTCCTGGTGGTTTATCAGAAATTTGGGGATATATATATCTGAAAAGTTGAGCAACTTTTAACAACCCCTCTCTTTTAACCCTCGCTTTTTGATAGTTTGGATTATCTAGATCTCCTTGATCAAGATAGCCAAAATATGCATCCATGACAAACTTTATCAAAGCAAATGCCTTTAAAAACCACTCTTTGGTGGTTGCATCAGCCACAGCTGGATTGAAGGCCTCTCTAGATGGATAATACCAATGGAAAGAATTATCGTTGTGAGGCGGAATAACTTGAGCAAAATCAAAGCCATCAAAAATATAAACTCGTCTTTGGTGATGTCCTTCTTGTCCTGCCCCAGGACTGGCGTGGGAACCAGGTTTCACTGATGATTTTGGTGATAATTGTTCTTTTAGAAGAGTGTTGGCAGCGTTTATTATCTTTACACAAGTACCCAGCGTATTTATTTAATTTGCGTCTAACAAAGTGCGATAGTAGTCATATTTAAACTGTTTGACTTGCTCCCAATAAGCTCTTTTGAGATCATCGGTAGTATAATTTGGCGACAAACTGAATAACTGTCTGGCTAAATTTATAGCTTGATTGTGGTCTGTGGCTCCATTTTGTAATAGCGTTCCATATTTTCTGATGACCTCACCAGCACTGGCCATCATAGTAACAATTTGAGCTTTTTTTTCTTCTCTTGTGTCCTTTGTGTCTGTTTTGGCTGGCATCTTGAGTGACTTGACTGTTTACGACTACCAGTATATCAACACTGGAGTCAATAATTCTACAGATGTATGATGAGGGCTGAAGTTACCCAAAATATATGACATTAACACAGTTGCGCCAGAAAGTAGCTGATTTGTGTCTAGACAGGAAGCTTATGGATGTCAATGCTTCCATTTCTTATCCTGTACCTCTGGTTTTCGCCGGTCAAATCAGTTACCGATTTTTAATTTACTTGAACTTAACCCAAGACAAATCTGAAGTTAGCGTGATTTACCCCCCATCAAAAAGTGTGGATATCAATCTTGACACTTTTGATATCGTCGCCACTAGAGATTATCAGTCTAGTAACCAGATTGAAACTCAACCCATTGGCCAATTCGCGATTACTCAAGCTCAACTTGCAGAAGTTGGTTTGGATCTACCAGGTTTAACCGCCAAGTTTGATGCTTTATACCAAAAAGCCATACAAAGTTTCGTGGCGTTTAAAACAAAAGGAGGAGAGTTCGATTTTCCTCAAGAAGAAAAAGATCAATTAGCCCAATATTTCAAAATCCTGATTCCTCAATCTTTAATGGCTTACTACATTGATTTGGAGTCACACTTCTTTAGCTTGTTGGGGATTTATTATAAGTAAAAAATTAGCTGGCAAAATAAGAAATAAGTGTGGTCAATGCTGCAAGTAAATCTCCACTGCAAGAAATAATATTATTTATATCTTATTGTAAAACTTGAATCAATTTGTTGTTATAATATATATGATAATAATAAATTAGTTGTAGACTTAAAAAAAAAATTCAAATCAACGACCAAATTACATTTTTTTTTCATTTAT
>CAZIBX010000004.1:0-11156 GCA_964537615.1 uncultured Pseudomonadales bacterium | reverse complement strand
TCAAGACATATACTACACTCCATTATTTATTTATAATATTATTCGTTTTATTTTCTTTGTTAACTCTTGCCAGGTATTCATTAAAATCTTCGGTAAACTCAAGTATTCCAATTGATTTGTCATTTATGGTTTTAACTTCTGCTCGATTTTTGAATGGCCCAATAATTTGACGAGATTTTCGAAGGTGATAAATAGACAGTACAACAAAATATAGGGTAAAAACAATCCAAACGTATTTCATAAAAAAATTTGGGTTAAGTAAAATTTTGTAGAGGAGTGGACCGAAGGGGGCTCGAACCCCTGACCTCCTGCATGCCATGCAGGCGCTCTAGCCAACTGAGCTACCGGCCCGTGTTTCCGGCTGGTAGTATACCAAACCACAGGTCATAAAAAGAGTAGGGGAGATGATGAGTAGTTTTTGGATTGATTTGATATACTTTTTTATATTATTTTATACTATAGCAATCTTTGATCATCTCTGCCAAAAAGCTATACCGATCTATAACTGTCAAAATAGCAATTAATATATCCATATATAACTAAACCCCGATCATTTTAGCAGTATTTGTAGTTTTGATAAATGCCTTCCAGCTTGATAAACAGGACATATTTTAACTATTATCAATTAAGTATTGATTTATCAATCAAATAATTGATTTCACCATATTAGCAGACGATCTCATACTCTGCTAATTTGCTGTTAACTATACGTCGCTATGAAACTTCTGATGGGCCTCTTTGAGCTGGAGTTTGGTGACATGAGTATAAATCTGGGTGGTGCTGATGTCCTTATGACCCAACATCTCCTGCACATCACGCAGGGAAGCGCCATTACTCAATAGGTCAGTGGCAAAACTATGACGGATGCCATGAGGTGAGATCTTGATGGGTAGCTTGGCCAGCCGGCTGTAATGATCGACAATCCTCTGTACACTCCTGGTGGTCAGCCGCATTTCTTCACCGTCTGAAGTCAGATCGGCCTGTTTGCCCTTGATGTGGATAAAAACCGGCGACCAGATGTCGGTCCGAGTGACCAGGTAACGCTCCAGCCAGTGAGCCGCTCTTTCAGATAAAAACACCACTCTGGCCCGCCGACCTTTGCCAATTACCCCAAACTCTCGAGTGTTGGTATCGACCTGATCGCGGTTAAGCCCTACCAACTCACTGACCCGCAAACCAGTCGAGAACAACAACTCCAAGATAGCCTTGTCTCTCAAGCCACTGGAAGTAGAAAGCGTCACCGCCGACAATAAACGCTCTACCTTATCTACCTGCAAAAACTTCATCTGGTGGGCCTCGACCTTGGGCAACTCGATTTTTTCCGGGTGGAGTACTGGCATATCCTGCTTGATCAACCACTTGAGCCAGGACCGGAGGGCAATAATGTAGTAACTTTGGGTTCTTTTGGATAGACTTTGACCTTTGTCATCAACTTGTCTGGCCAAATGTACCCTCCACTGTCTGACTACTTCTCTGTCGAGCACCTTGAGGGAAGTATGGCCTTGAGCGGTAAACCACTCTAGAAATTTACGCAAATAATGGGAGTAATTGCGGATAGTCAGGCGACTGACGTTACGTTCCACCTCCAAATACTCCAAAAACGTCACAAAAGCGGTTTGAGGGTGGAGAAGATCGGGCATGTTTGAAGGTAATATGGTTATTTAGCAGAGTAGGGGACAAACTGCTAATATGGTTTTATTGATATTGAGATTGATGAATCAATCTTTTTTTATGTAACATTGATAGGTTTTGATATACTTCCCAGTTGATTAGTAGTAGGGAAGTGGTAGTGACTACAACCTACTTGCCATTGCCCTACTCACCCTCCGAACATCGACCTACCGATCATCAGTATAACACAGTTAATGTCGCACATTAATCAACTTGTGGCGACTTAGTAATTAAGTAAACCCATATATTTTGCGACATAAATGAATAGATGCACCTGACCACAGGTGTGAACCCAACCGACCCAAATATTTAAGATGCCATTTCCCCCTCCAAATCTGCCTCGACTTGGTACCACTCCTATGATTAATATCTCACTTTACATTGAATTTGTCGGATAGTTACTAAAAAAGTATTTTCATTGATCAGTTGGTATTCAAAACCTGCAACCAGATATATAGCCATGTATCAATCTATAAACCAACATTGAATGAATAATTCATCCAGATTGAATTAGCTCATAGCCCGCCAAATGCCCAAAATCGGCTTTTTATGATCAATGATGACCTATGTTAGGTATTAAGTAATGGGTCGTGTAGGTAGTTTAAAAAATACTTGGCCAACTGGGGATATGTGGAAACTTAAGCACAACCAGTGAATATAAATTTAGACTATTTAGGTGTCGGGAGTAGAAGACAAATCAATAATTAAATAATCAAAAAATAAAATAACCAGAGGAAATAAAAGCATAACAAAGAAAAGCAAAATTTATGCCGGCCTGGCTGGCTAACCAGTCTTAGTCGTAAAAGATATATTGTGCGACTTATCACAGATCCTGGTTTGGCTGGCTACCGACCAGTACTCCCCCAGAGCAGAGGTAGAGTAATGAATATAAGTTTTCAAATAATTTAATGACCAGACATCGCCCGCCCCAACCATGTCTTGGCCTGGAATCAGCAGTCAGCTTAATGCACCCCTAATACTGCTGTTTCGGGTTTTTTCCAGATACGCTCCAGATCAACAATATGTCCTATAACTTAATAAGTTATCCACATAGGTATATCAAACTATATCACCCTCCCCTGTCCCCGCCTGGTACCCAATATTTATTCCCGCAAAAACAAATTAATTGACTGACATTAAATCACCACCGACCACCAATCGGTGAGTCAAACAGCGATAAACAATCATCAAATCTCACATAGTCCCAAAAAGCACATTTTAGACCCACCTCTACCCCATCTCCGATTCTAATCAAAAATAGAATGATATATCAATTATTTACCTGGAAACACCCAAACAAATAGTCCGATCAACATAGCCGCCAGCAGTGAGTACTCCCGCAAAGTCCGGTCAAATAACCGACCCCGCAGGGCGTTGTGCCCTACCCCGATACCGATATAGAGTGTAGACATTAAAAATAGAGCGCTGTACCAACCCGGAAGTGGTAAAAAGCACAAAGCAATTGTCAGTTCTATCATCACCAAAACAATAATTAAGGATAAAATCACTTCATTCCTCTCCAGACGCGGTTGGAGTCGGACTGACCACATAGACATTAAAACCAGAGGTACCAAAATCAACCCAAAAACCCCGGTCGTCACATAAAAAGGCCAGCGCAGAGAAAAAATAGTGCTGGCAAATAGAAATGCCGTCAATAAAGTAAAAAGTTGACCGATGGCATGAGCGGCATAGAGTAGCTGAATAGTCTTGGCTTTGGCCACAGCGTAAATATTGCCCGTCAAAAGCAAGGCGTACATCCCCACTCCAAATAAAATCAGCAAAACCAACCGACTGATCAAGTGTTCTGGGAGTAAGAAGTAAAACCAACCAGTAGCCAAGGCGTACATGGCAGGCATGGGCACAACTGTAATTAATTCGTATTTATTCAAATCCACTCGCAAAACCAGGGCAGTGCCCACATAACTGATGAGAGCAAAACCTACCAAGGCAACCCAACGAATATCAAATGGGGCTGATTGGACCAAAAACAAAACGCAACTTAACAAGACAGATAAGATGACAAATTTTTCGCGTCGACGCATATTTTTTATTTTTTTAATCAGATTCCTCTGATATCTCTGGTAATGTAACCGAAACTACTACTTCATCGATATCTTCGTGTTGACTTAAAACCTCGCACAACTGTCTGATCCGGTCGGCCAGTTCCGGGTCGGTTATAACTTGAGGTTGACTGGGGCGATACTCGTGGTCTGGGGTCAGAGTAAACAAGAATCTGGCCGATCCAGATCCGGTCAAAGTGGCGGCGTGCTTGCCAAAAATCGCTTTAATTTCACTGGCCGTCCGGTTAAGATTGTCGGTTACCCCCATCACCAGATAGGCCTCACCCGCGCTACCAAACCCCTCATACATAACTTCATGCAAAACTACACCGCTAGCAGTTTTGCCACTGGCCCGCTCGATAGCCCGATCGATTTTGTCTTTGGGCATGTTGACAGCTCGGGCCTTGTCAATCACTGTCCGCAATCCTGGATTGAAGTTGGGATCAGCTGACTTACCTTCCTTTACCGCAGTTTTGATCAGCTTGGCCACTTGAGTAAAGGCCAGGGCTCTTTTGGCATCAACTGCCCCCTTACGATTTTTGATATTGTTCCATTTACTATGACCTGCCATAATCCTCTCCTACTCTGTTTCTAGATTGTAACTCGAGAAGCACTCATTGACAATCCAAGATCCGGGCGCTATCCTCGCCACTATATTTTTTCCAGAGAGAGAGATGTGAGTATGTACCAAGATCTGACCCTCAACCAACTCAAACAACTGGCTATTGCTTCGGCCAAAACTGCCAGTTGGCAAATAGCTATTGACGCCAACAACACTATCTTGGAACGAAACGACCAAGATACAGCGGCTTTGAACCGACTGGGCGTGGCTCTGATCCAGCTCAAGTCCTACAAACTGGCCAAGACCACTTTTGAAAAAGTCCTGAAAATCGACAAAACCAACTTATTGGCCCAAAAGAACTTAAATCGGCTCAAAACCAGCAAACACGTCGATATCAATCTGGTGGGTCAAGAAGATTTTATCGAAGAACCGGGTAAAACTCGGGTAGTAGAACTGCACCGATTAGCCGGCAACACTGTCTTAAGCGGGCTGGCGGCCGGCATGGCCTGTGTTTTGAAAGTCAAAAAACGTTACATCTCTGTGGAAGTAGCTGATCACTATGTCGGCGCTCTGCCTGAAGATTTGTCGTTTCGCCTGACCAAACTGATGAATTCCGGCAACACTTACCGTTGCTTCATCCGTTCTGTTTCCAATCATCATGTCAGTGTTTACTTGCGCGAAGAGTTCAGAGCACTACGCAACAGCGATACGCCGTCGTTTCCCGTCAGTAAGCCACTGACCAGCTCTGATGAAGAGTTTGTGGACGATCCGCTACTGAAAGAAGAAGGTTTTGGTGCTAGTTTCGGGTTTGACGAAGATAATGAAGGTGAAGATGTCCGAGTTGAGTTGCCAGAAACCAACTCACTGGGTTAAAAATTGACCGTCTTGGCCCAAACGCACAACAATTCCTACTCGATATTCTTGCTCCAAATCAGTTTGGGCTTGGGCCAGCTCACCAGAAAACAAACTTTGGATCACATCGGCCACTTTTTGACACTGACTCGTCATATTTTGATCAAATAAAACCGCAGAATTACTCAACTGACTGGAATCTGAATCCAGTCGGACGACCCGCAGACCTTCTCTTTCCAGCATACCAGCGTAGCGATTGCCCAAACCGGAAGTTGCAGTGGTATTGATAATCATCACCGGACAATCCCGATTATATGAAGTAAAAAGCCCTGTTAACTTCAGTTCTTGTCTGATCGTAGCCGGATCAGTGGCTGTCAATGACAAATCAGAGTCATCTCGACTGGCTATCCACAAACGGTAATAAAGCTGTCTGTCTGATGAAGGCAGTTTGATAGCTGACCAAAACCCTGCATCTAGGTTTTTAGACCAAGATTCTCCAGACAAGTGGTTGAGTTCAAACTGGCCGGTCAAAGGCATGCCCAAACGTTGGCTGACGACAGAACGCACATTTTGGTTGTTTAATTCAGGTGCTATCTGATCAGAAAAGCTGGATAACCAAGTAGTGCGGAGCTGGTCTGAATCCAAACTGGCCACACCAAGTTCCAAACTGCCATCAGTCATACGATTAACCAGTAAAATTCTGGCTTGAGTCGTAAACTGGGCTGACAACAGACCAGCCACTCCCCGCTTGCCTACTCCTACCACCGCTACCAGCGCCAAAACCACAACCACCAGAATTGCCACCAAACTCCACCGCCACGGTGTCAATTGGCGTCGGCGTCCTTTTTGGGCCACGGTCACGTAGCCGGTGGTTTTTTGCTTTGACCAGTAATTTTTCATAACTTGATGTCAGCTGTCAAAACATAACTGCGCAACTGGCGGCTGATGGCCAACATGAAGGCCAGATTATGAATGCTGGCTAGTCGGTAATACGTCAGCTCTTTGGTTTTGAATAAATGATGCAGATAACTACGAGTATAACCCTGCTGGCAAGTGTAACAGTTACAGCCAGGACTGATGACATGATTATCACTACCAAATTCACTGTTGCCGATCTGGAGTCGACCCAGTTTGTATGGAGAAACAAATCGGGGAAGTTGGTGGCTGGTTAACTCCAGTTGACCATGATAAAGCGTGCCATTTCTGGCCAAACGGGTAGGACCGACACAGTCAAACATATCAAAACCCATTAACACTGCCTCGACCAAATTTTGTGGATCACGGCCCAAACCCATAGCATAACGGGGTTTGTCGGCCGGCAGTAAACTCTCGATACTAGCCATGACTTGACCAGTGCCTGTCATGTTGTAACCAATCGTTTCTCCTCCCACAGCTATACCGTCAAAAGGCAGATTAACAATTTCTCTGGCACACATTTGTCGCAGCTCTGGTGAAGTACCACCCTGGATAATGCCAAATAAGGCCTGATAGCTGCCCCAACTACTTGATCGGTTGGCTGATTCCCAAGCAACTATACAACGTTTGGCCCATCGTAAAGTCCGCTCCACTGAAGCGGTAGCTTGAGAAGGGTTATAGCCATCGCTCATACACTCGTCAAAAGCCATGATGATATCGGCCCCGATGACTTGCTGAATAGCGATGCTTTTTTCTGGCGACAGCTGATGGAGTGAACCATCCAAGTGTGACCTAAACTCAACGCCGTTTTCGCTTAACTTGGCCAAAGGTTGGTGTGATTTGACCGTGCTGGTTAAGTTAGTTGTAAACGATCTAGGATGTTGCAGTGAAAAGGCCTGAAACCCGCCCGAATCAGTCAAAATCGGCCGTTGCCAGCCCATGAAACGGTGTAGTCCCCCACTCTCTTGCAGCACCTCAAGTCCGGGGCGCAAGTACAGATGATAGGTGTTGGCCAAAATGATCTGGGCTGGTAACAAGTCGATGTCTTGACTGTCAAGGCCTTTGACCGTTCCCAAAGTACCCACCGGCATAAAGATTGGTGTTTCCACCAAGCCGTGGGGAGTAGACATGACACCGGCTCTGGACTTGCCCCTGGTGGCTTGGAGCTGAAAACTGAACTTTGTTTTCATCACCCGGGTATAGTACCACGTAACCAGAGGTATAATCATCTGATATGTTGCATCTGACTGATTTTGATTACCACTTACCATCTGCTAGTATCGCCCAGGATCCGATCACCAGACGAGCTGACAGTAAACTGCTGGTTTTCTATCGTCAAACCGGACAAATCAGCCATCATCATTTCTCTGATTTACCCGCACTACTTGATGAAAACTACTTGATCGTGCGCAATGACACCAAAGTCATCCCAGCTCGGTTATTTGGCCATAAAAAAACCGGTGGTGTAGTTGAACTACTATTGATCAGTCCTGATCAGTCTGACAGTTCGATCTGGACTTGTTTGACCAAACCTGGGCTGAAGGTGGGGGCACAACTCAACTTTCACCACTCCCGATTAACCGCCACTTGTTTACAAGATCAGGGATATACCAAGCTGTTACGTTTCTCGTCATCGGGTCAAGTGTTGGAAAAGGAAATCGATAAAATTGGCCAAACCCCCTTACCTCCCTACATCACCAAACATCTAGATGAAACTATGGTCCGCCAGCGCTACCAGACAATTTATGCCCAACCCCAGGGCTCGGTGGCAGCTCCCACGGCCGGACTGCACTTTACCAAGGAAGTTGACTGTCAACTGCAAGAACGCAATATCGACATCACTCAACTCACTCTACACGTAGGACCGGGTACTTTCACACCGGTCAAAACTGACAAGATTACCGATCATCATATGCACGCCGAAAGTTTTATTTTGAGTCAGGACACTGCCCAAAAAATCAATCAGGCTAAAGCCGATGGTAAAAAAATTCTTGCCATCGGCACCACTACAGCCCGAGTTCTTGAATCTTGCCTAGATAGTTCGGGGGTTTTACAAGCCAGAAGCGGAAAAACCAAGCTGTATGTTTATCCGCCATACCGCTTTCAAATCATTGACGGACTCATCACCAACTTTCACTACCCCAAGTCGACCCTGCTGATGTTGGTGGCGGCTTTGGCTAGCTGGCCTAATGCAAAAGTTAAGTTCCAAACTTGGAGTTCAAGCGCTATCGGCCAAGCCTATCAAACGGCTTTAGCTGACAAATACCGTTTTCTTAGCTTCGGTGATTGTATGCTGATAATATAGATCCTGATTATGACATCAGTCCGCAGACAATTTGAAAGCCAAATAATTGACACTCAAACGGGAGCGGTATCAAACAGTTACCATCAACTAGAAATCAAGCGGTTAATTGAAGGGAGTTTCGGGGGTCAAATAGAACTCTTAAATCAGCCTGGAGACAACGAAAGTATTGTTGTGAGATTTACTGGTGATGATGCAGTTTATAAATATTTACGTAGGCATTGGCAAGAAAAATTTCATCCCTACCCGCTGTTGCCACTTGAGCAATATCATCTACACAAAATTTTACACCTGATTGATCCCATAACTTTCCCACTCATTTTAAGTTGTCGGGTTAGTCCTTGGTTAATCAGAAACAAGTGGGTTTATGTGCCTCACATAAAAAATGAATACACGCCTGACCTGCCACGCCCAAGTGCCCGATCAATTTCGCAAACAATTGAAAATAATATCAAGTATAATTTTGGAATAGAAATTAAACTTGATGATAGAAGCCAAAATTTTATTTTCAATCAAGACGAAAGACATATCTATATTGACAATGTAGACATTACCAACGACCAAATAAAACTTTTGCCTAAACGTATAGAGTCTTACCTTCATTCACTTCAATCCGGTGGCGAGATAATCCTAGCTGAAAAAATCAAACATCATCTCCAAGCGTTAATTGAGCTTGAAGTGGTCAAACGTTGTTATCAACTTAAAATTGAACCCAACCAGCCAAAATTTATGATGTTAAGAGGTAATATGCCTATCAAGGGTTGGGAAAGAGTGAAAAAATATCTGAGTCACCTCTATGCAAAAAGCGGATTTGATTCTTCTGATTTTGCCTCGAGCCAAATTGATCTGTTACCACACACTGTGGCTGATCAAATAAGACAGGAACAGCCATTGTCAATCAGCCTAAATGCCGACTTTTTCAACTTAATTTATGCCTAACAGTTCAAGTTTTGAGCGTAGCTCTACTCCCCCAACTCTATCCTAGAAAACTTGGCCACTGTCATATTTTCGCCCACCTTGCCACTTAACTGTTTGACCAGAGACTCCACTGTCTGACTCTCATCCCTGATGTATTCTTGAGCCAATAACTCTGAAACATCGGTCGGATTCATAGCAGCCACTTGCATGGCAATATTTTTGGCCAAAGCCACAAATTCATCATTGCGGGCCACAAAATCTGTTTCACACTGTAACTCAACCAGGGCCGCAACTTTGTTGTTGGCGTGAACATAAGCCACAACTACCCCTTCTTTGGTCTCCCGATCAGATTTTTTTTCGGCTTTAAGCAAACCCCGTTCTTTAATTAAAACTAGGGCTTTTTTATAATCACCATCAGCATCGGTTAAAGCGGTTTTACACTCCATCACGCCAGCACCGGTTTCCTCGCGTAGTTTTTTGATATCTGTAGCAGAAAAAGACATATCACTCCTTTTTGGTTTTGGTTACCTTGGTGGTTTTGGCTGTTTTTGCTTCAGTCACAGACTTGGCTGGCTTGGCCGGTTTAACAGACTTGGTTGGTTTAGTTTTTGGGGTTGTTGATTCTGCTTTTTGAGTTGGTTGAGTTTGCACCTTACCGTCTTCTACCACCACTGCCAATTCTGGTTTTTTATCCACCGATTTAACCACAACGGAAGCCGGAATTGTGGGTTTTGTTGTTTCAGTCGGTTTCAACTTAATTCCCCCGTCTGTCCTGCCCTGCTGATAGGCCTTGGTTAACTCTGTCACGATCAGGGTCACGCTAGCTGGCGCATCGTCGTTGGCAGGAATGGCTATATCCACCAAATCTGGGTTGCCATTGGAGTCAACCAGAGCGATAACCGGTACTCCCACGTGTCCGGCTTCTTTGATGGCAATTTTTTCATGATTGGGATCAATCACGATGATACAGTCAGGTAACTTCTCCAGTCCCCGGATACCGCCAAAAAATCGATCCAGTCGCATCACCTCTTCTTCGATCTGCAAAATCTCATACTTGGTATAACCCTTGAAACCACCGCTTTTGAGTTTATCCTCGGTGGTAATCAGTTTTTTGAGCGAAAGTTTGACCTGATCCCAGTTGGTAAACAATCCTCCCAACCAGCGAGCCGTGATATAAAGCATGCCGCTATCTTGAGCCGCTTGAGACACAATGTCTCGCACACTGCGTTTGGTACCCACTATGACTACATTTTTGCCCGCCAAACCCATCTGATAAAGAGCGTTATAAGCCAACTGTAGCTGTGAGGCGGTTTTGGCCAAATCAAAAATATGAATGCCGTCTTTTTCCATGTAGATGAAGGAGCGCATCTTGGGGTGCCACTTGTTCTTCTGGTGACCGAAGTGACAACCGGCCTCAAACAGGGTGGTTAAATCGTATTCTGGGGCCTTGCTAGGCAATTTGGTCAGATCAAGCATATTGTCCTTATTTTCTTTCGTTTAGCTGACAGCTGAAACGAAAAGTGGTTGACTGGGACAAATTCAGGACGCTGTCACCAGCAACACATAGTTTTTTACAGAGCGGTTATTGTACCACGGATTTCTATGCTTTCACTGTGGATATCAAGTGTCAACATTTTTGACCAGTTCGACAGCATTTTGCAACAAACACACGACCGTCACCGGCCCTACCCCACCAGGCACCGGAGTAAAAAAACTGACCTTGGACGATATGCTGGTCAGATCAAAATCTGGCTTGGGCTCACCGACATCAATGGCCACTGAATCATCGGCCAACATATCGCCTGTGATTAAACCGGGCTGACCGGTAGCTGAAACGACAAGAGAAAAATCAGTCAAGCCCACTCCTCTATTTACC
>CAZIBX010000003.1:0-23995 GCA_964537615.1 uncultured Pseudomonadales bacterium | reverse complement strand
AGCTCAACTTCAAGCTTTGTTGCAAAATCCCAATCAAGTTTTTCTTAATCGTGCTATCAGCGGAATTTATCCACCTGGATCAGTTTTCAAAATCGTAACTGCCTTGGCTGGGCTCCAAACTGGCGCTTTTGATCAAAATACCAGCGTAGAAGATGAGGGTGTGCTGAAAGTCGGTGAGTTTTCTTTTGCTAATTGGTATTTCAGTCAGTACGGCCGGACAGAAGGTAGTGTATCTCTAGTCAAAGCTTTGACTAGAAGCAATGACATCTTTTTTTATAAAGCGGCCGAGTGGACGGGCGTGGATAAGTTGGCCCAGTATGCCAAAATCTTGGGCTACGGTAGTCCAACCGGACTGGAAATCGGGGGAGAGATGGCTGGTTTGGTACCAGACCCGGCTTGGAAGCAGAGCCAAAGACAAGAACCGTGGTACTTGGGTAACACTTACCATCTGGGAATCGGCCAAGGTGACGTGCAAGTTACTCTGCTGCAAGTGGCCAATGTTTTGCAGGCAGTTTATAACAAGGGAGTACGTTGTCACCCTTATCTTTTATCTGACTCCAAATCCCGCTGTGAGTCACTACCTCTTGATAGTCAAAACCTCGATCTAGTCATGGCCGGGTTGCTAGGAGCATGTTCCCCTGGGGGAACGGGTTATCCCTTTTTTGACTTAAATGCTAGTAGAGATTCAACTGCTGATGTAGTTGATCAACTACAAGCTGGAGCGGTAGTTTGTAAGACCGGTACGGCCGAATTTGGTGGCCAGGAAGGAGATAGACGCAGAACCCACGGCTTGTTTGTGGTTGGGCTAGAAACAGTTCCGCTTTTATCTGGCGATGAAAGTATCCGGTCGGCTCAACTGGCCACCGATTCTGCCACCCTTAACCCGAAGTTTCTCGACTGGCAGCAGTGGCGGTCCCAATTATCCACTGCTTCATTGCCCGAATCACTGATCATCGCGGTTTTGGTAGAGAGTGATGACGTGATTAAGTACCGGGAAGGTAGTCGGGACGCAGCTCCAGTGGCCAGGGCAGTTGTTGATTGGATCAGTCGCGGTGTTACGCCTGTTGTCAGATAAGTCAGTTAGAGTGGGGGAGTGACTTGGACACACTGGGATCAGTTGGCTTTAGTTTATTTGCACCTGACTCCGGGCATTGGCCAGCAGTATTTGCGTCAGATCATAAATTGGTGTCGGCAAAACCAGATTTTACCCCGGTCAGCTTGGGCTAAACCAGATCAGTTGGAGCCAGTTATCGGCTCGGATCTGACGGTGGCAGTTATAACTCATCAAGCAAGTTTTTCTAAGTCAGAATTTAAGTCCAAGCTTTTGGCGTATCACATCAAGTTGCTTTGGGATTGGGACAGTCAGTATCCCGCGTTACTACGTCAACTCTCTGACCCGCCGGTTTTGCTCTATTGCCGGGGGGATCTTAATCTTTTGAACAAACCATGTATTGGGGTGGTGGGAGCTAGACAGATGACGCGTTATGGCCAAAGAGCTACCTATGCTCTAGTGCGTGATTTAGTGCGAGAGGGGTTTTGCATTGTGTCGGGATTTATGTATGGCGTCGATGCCTGTGCCCACCAGGCGACTCTCAAAAACTCCGGTCAGACTATCGCCGTGTTGGGTTTTGGTCAGTTTGAGCTTTTTCCTTCTCACCAACGGGCTTTGTTGGACGAAATTTTGGATAAAGGCGGTTTGATCATCAGTGAGTTTGCTCCAGATGTGAAAGCTAAGCCCGGCAACTTCGTGCACCGCAACCGGATCGTGGCGGCATTGTGTCAAATGATCATCGTGACTGAAGCGGCGGCGCGATCCGGCAGTCACATTACGGTCCAGTTTGGTTTGGATCTGGGTCGTAGTGTGGGTGCGGTACCCGGTCCTTTTGACAATAAGTTCAGTCAGGGCACCAAATGGCTGATCAACCAGGGTGCGGTCATGGTTACCTCTGGACAAGATGTACTCGTTGAGCTGGGTCAGGCTCCGGAGAAGCCGGACTTGAGCACAACCGTGACTCAAATCAGCTCTGTGAGGTCTCTACCGGAGGGAATCCAGGCAGTTGTGTTGGACGCCCTGCAAAAAGGCGAAACCACGCTTGATCAGTTGGCTCAAACTACCCAGATAGAACCCGGCAGTTTACTTTCGGCATTGTGTGAGTTGGAGTTGGCGGGTTATGTCCAGAATATGGGTGAGTACTATCAGGTATTGGACTGAAGTGGTTGACATTTGACTCGGACAATGAAAGAGTATCGCTTATGCCGCTGGTCATCGTCGAGTCACCCACCAAAGCCCGCAAGTTACGTTCTTACTTGGGGCAGGAGTACCAAATCGAGGCCAGTGTCGGTCATGTCCGCGACTTGCCCAAAGGTGAGATGGGTATCGATGTTGAGCATAACTTCACGCCCCAGTATGTAGTAGCTGAAGACAAAACAGTGGTGGTGAACAAACTGAAAAAACTAGCCAAAGCTCAAAAACAAATTATCTTGGCTACTGACCCCGACCGAGAAGGTGAGGCCATCGCCTGGCATTTGCAGGAAATTTTACACTCGGTGGCCGGAGTTAAGTTTGGCCGGGCCAGTTTTCATGAAATTACCAAAGATGCAGTCACAAAAAGTATTCAGCGCCCTGGCCAGATTATTAAGGCCTTGGTTGACGCCCAACAAGCCCGTCGGGTAGTTGACCGTTTGGTCGGTTATGAAACTTCACCGGTATTATGGAAAAAAATCCGGCGGGGTCTGTCGGCCGGCCGAGTCCAGTCCGTGGCTTTGCGCTTACTAGTCGAGCGCGAGCGGGAGATTGAGGCCTTCAAACCAGAAGAGTATTGGGAAGTAGATGTGGCACTTGGTACAGTAGCCGGCTCGCCCAAAAATGTTTTTGGCCAATCCAGTCTGCCAGAGGGTAGTTTGATAGCCAGAGTGACTCAAGTCATGGGTCAAAAGTTTTTGCCCAAGTCCAGTGCTGATGTGGCATCTTTGAAAAAATTTCTACCTCGGGCAAAGTACCAAGTCACTGATATCCAGAGCAAAGAACGCAAAAGAGAAAGTTTGCCTCCATTTACTACATCTACTCTTCAGCAATCAGCCGCCAATCGACTAGGTTACAGTTCCAAACAAACCATGCGTCTAGCCCAGGGTTTATATGAAGAGGGTTTGATTACTTATCACCGGACTGATTCAGTCACTTTGGCCAGCTCGGCAGTAGAGGCGGCCCGCCAGTATATTCTGGCCCAGTTTGGCCCGGACTTTTTGCCAGAAAAACCCCGCTACTTCAAAAATTCATCCAAAAACGCGCAGGAAGCCCACGAAGCCATCCGGGTAACTGATGTGCAGTTGGAAGCCGGTGCGCTGGCCGGTGAAGGTCTGACCAGCCAACACGTCAAGCTGTATGATCTGATCAGGCGGCGGTTTTTGGCCAGTCAGATGTCGGCGGCACGCTATGACAGTACGCAAGTAACTATAGAAGCTAGTTCTTCGGGTTCAAAAGAAAATGCAACTTTGACTGCTTCCGGCAGTTTGCTCAAATTCGCCGGCTGGCTATCACTTTTTTCACCCGGTGATGACGTGATTTTGCCCCCGCTGGTTGTCGATCAGCCCCTATATTTTTGGGACAACCAGTTTGCCCAGAAGTTTACCGAGCCACCACCTCGTTACAACGACGCTTCTCTAGTCAAAGAGCTGGAAAAACGCGGTATCGGTCGGCCCAGTACCTACGCCTCGATTATCTCCGTGTTGGAACTGCGCGGATACATGACGCGAGAAAACAAACGCTTTTTCGTGACAGCCATCGGTTTGACTGTGTGTGACTTTTTACTCAAGTATTTTGACAAGTTTATGGAGTATGACTTCACGGCCGGCATGGAGGATGATCTGGATGCTATCGCCCGGGGAGAGAAAGAATGGCAAAAAGTCGTCGGGGTGTTTTATAAACCCTTTCATACCCAAATCGAAAAAGTCACTCAAAGCGCCGATCGAGTTCAGATACCGGTAGAAAAAACTGGCGAGTCGTGTCCGCTGTGTGGCCCGACTGATCAGGGAGAGATAGTCATCAGGGAAGGCCGGTTTGGTAAGTTTAAATCCTGTAGTCGTTTCCCTGACTGTAAGTTCACCCAGAATCTCGTCGAGAACTTGGAGGGAGTCAAGTGTCCGCTATGTGGCCAGGGTGATGTGGCGGTCAAAAAATCCCGTTGGGGCCGGACTTTTTATGGCTGTGGTCGCTATCCTGACTGTAATTGGGCCAGCAACAAAAAACCCAACCCAGGTGAAAAAGTGACTCAAGCCGAGTGGGCCCAGATTCAGGCAGAGAGGGCAGAGCGTAAAGCGGCGCGGGAGGCCAAGTTTGGAGCCAGTCAATCTCATAGCCGTGTTAAAGCAAAAAATCAGGGCAAGTCAGTTTCAAATTCAAAAATGGCCAAAAAAACTACCAAAAAAACTACCAAACGCCGGAAAATTAAAACAAAAAAGTCGGTCAAAAAGTAGGCCAGGAAATTGGTTTTTGATCAAGAAAATTGGTATAATACAGCTCATGCCAACGACTTTACCCCAGACTATTGCCAAGTATTTTTGGGGTGATAATTTGGATGATTTAAATTGGGTTCAGCACTCCAAATATATTACCCAAACACTGCTGGAAAAAGGCGATACAGAAGCCGTAAAATGGCTATTTTCTTTGATTAAACGGGATGAGATCAAACAACTCCTGCCGTCTTTGAAATTAAGTCCGCGCTCCAAAAATTTTTGGCAGATTTACTTATCATGACATCAACCGTCTACCAACAAACTTTGCCAGATCAGACTGCCAAACTAGTTAGCCGACTCAATTCTTTAAAACCAACTTTTCTAGACCAATTTTATCTGTCTGGAGGTACGGGTTTATCGTTACAATTGGGACATAGAGAGTCTGAAGATTTGGATTTTTTCAGTCAATCAGAGTTCAGTCCTCTAGCTTTGCAAATAAAGTTGGAACAATTTGGTGCTCTAGAGAAAACAGAAATCGCCGATGGGACTTTAAACACTTACTTATCAGGTGTTAAACTGCAATTTTTGTACTATCCTTATAAATTACTTGAAGAAACAACAGAATGGTCAGGTATTAAGCTAAGTTCGGTACTAGATATAGCCTGCACCAAACTACAGACAATTGGATCCAGAGGTAGTAAAAAGGATTTTATCGATTTATTTTTCTTGTTTCAACAGTTCTCTTTGACAGAGCTACTAGAGGCATTAAAGCGCAAGTATCCGGCTAGCGACTATAGTCAAACCCATATTTTGAAGTCCTTGACATATTTTGCAGATGCGCAGGATCAACCTATGCCAAGGATGCATAAAAATGTTTCTTGGGAAAAGGTTGAGCAAAAAATGATAGAAGTGGTCAAAAGGATTGACTTTGGGCGACTTTAATACACAATAGATGTGTATCGTAGATATGGAAATGTTATAAGATAATATGCCAGATAAAAGTGGAGACAGACCTATGTCTATGGGATTTAGAACTATTGATCGATATAGATCACCTCATCATGATGGGACGGTTGGCAAAGCACAAAGAAACATGGCAGAAGCGAGACGGCGATTTGAAACCGGTCTTGATCTAAATAGACTCAAAGCTCGATATAATCTTGCCATACGACTTCAAGAGATAATTCGGGCAGTGCCTGATGAAATGATTCTGCCAAAAGCATATTTGCATGAATTATTGGGAAGAGTCAGGTCAGCCAATACCTTGCAGCAGTTTCGTGAGTTAGCAAATGAAGCAAGAAACGTTAGAACTTTCCAGGAAATGTTGTTAACTTTACCCGTTCGGGATAGATCAAAATATTTGCCCCTTGTTGCATCTTTGGTAATTGTGGTTAGTTTTTTGGCAGGCTGTGGCGAGGCCCAGTCGGCCCAACCACCTCCGGCCATAACCGTAGAAGTTAATCCCACTGCTACGCAGGAACCGGCAGTTGAGCAACAGCCGTCGCCGGAAGTAACGGTTACTGCTACACCAGTCATGCCCCAGGACGAAAACGGTGACTATATGTTTGAGAATATTGGTTCGGAAGAAATTCCGGACGATAAAAAAGTAGATTCTCAACTACAAGTTAATACTTTTGCAGAAAAAATCAAAGGTCTGGGTATTCCAGCAAACATCAAGTTGATGGTGGTGTGGTTGGGTGATAGAGCTATAGTTGTGGGTGAGCTTGGAGGCAGTAGTGAGGATTATATGGATGAGGAAGGTAATGTAGCTGATTATGGTCCTGGTGATTACGTTTACGAATCCGATTTGCCACCAGGTTATGGTTTTGCTACAAGTTTGGGTGCTAGCGATAGACTTGGATTCGATATAGAAAAGGTAACACTTAATCGATCTAGTGGGCATATAGAAGCATTTGGTCAAAACGGTAAACTTCAAGGAAGCGTTTCATTGGGAGAAGACAATCCGCAGTGGAAACCGATTGATCAAGCTCCTGATACGGTTGAGCCGGCCACGGCTACTACAGCGCCAGCAACTGAAGCACCAACTGTAGAATCACCCACAGCCACTTCTGTTGCGCCGACAGCCACCAGCCAGCCGGTGCCGACGGAAGTGCCTACAGCGGTTCCTACTGAAGCGGCGACGGAGGTAGAGAGTCCAGAGCACGTTCAAGCAATGAAGAATGTAAGTGATTGGATGTCTGGCAATATGCAGGTGCCAGATGACAAGCGTTTTCGCACCTACCTGGGTGAGTTACAGCCGTATGGACGGTTGGGGGGAGATCAAGAAACAGGTCAATCTTCAGACATAGCAATGGGAGAGTCTTACTTTGGTGTAGTTTTGGGTTCGGAACAATTACCAAATGGAGATGTGATAGCTTTTTTTGGTTTTGAAGACAGTTTGGGTAATCGGTTTGTAGCACCCATGAGAGTTGGCAACGACACAACTGCCGGTGATATTATTGCGTTAGTTGATAGTTATGCCAATAGTTCCGCTGGTGATAATAGAGACACTCATGTTTTTGCTCCGCCAACAAAGGTTGGTCTCAAATTACAAGAATTGATAGGAAGTCAGGTTATGATTGGTACAATTACTTCTGTGAGCGCACAGCCAGACCAACTCCCCAATGTTAATCCTATTTACATTGAAGAGATAAAAGAACAATGTTCTGTGGCTTCAGCTTTTGATTCTGTTTTACGCAGATTAGCTACCGGAGCTTCTTTTTCCAGTCTTTCAACCGACGAAATAAGTTTGTTTGGAACTACCAATTCAAAAATTACTCCAGAATTAATGCTTACACAGATAAATTTTTAGTAGATTTGAAGCTGTAATTTGGGATCAGTTTCGTTTATCATGTGTCATGTGAGGAAAATTGTGTTTGTCTTATTATCTGTCTTGATTGCCTTGTTTTTGGGAATTATTGTGCATAGATTTTTCTTTAGTAATTTTAGTCAAGAGTCTAATTTGTCAACTCAATCTACTATCAGACCATCATTTGTACTCAATAACAAAGATTTGGTATATCAAGGTTACTTCTCCAGGTCAAATGATCAGTCGTCCGTAAAAGTCATAGCCAAACTGATTGACATAAAGCAAGATAATCAACAGAAATCAATTGTTGTTAATCTCTCACCAGAATCAAGTCAGAATAAACCACTTGACATTATGATAGATAAGACCGGTGATGAATTACCTTTTACACTGATTAAGCAAAAAACACGTGACTTTGATGCTTATAGTCAGGATTACTCGGTTACTCAACCAGACGAAAGTGAATTGACGGCTCAACTTCATAACCATATTGGCAAACTCATTCTGATTGTTCTATCAACCCAAAAAATCGATCGGAGTGATGAAAAATTCAGTTCTGTCAGTCACCTGATCCCTGCTTATAATCAATATATCGACTGTAACAGCTTGCTGGTTGATGAAATCCAAAACAATACTATAGATGCTTGGAGTGGTACCTGCCAACCTCGCACATACCAGATCTATGTTGTGGAATAAAAAACTGTATTTATTGTTTGTGTTGGGTAGCTTACTCTATTTGAGTGGTTTTCAGCCCGTTCTGGCTCAAAGCCCAATTTGTACCGGAAGTGTTTCAAATTTATATTCTACATATTATTGCAAGTACAATTTTGGACAGGCTACCTGCGCGGCTACCTCGGAAACCGACTCCAAGGCCTGCGCTCCCGCTCCAGGATTGACAGCTTGTCGTTTCAACGACAACGATTGTGGTGCTTGTTTAGCATTAGGTCAGAACTGTGTTGTTGTGAACAACAGCTGTGTTATCACCGCCAATACCGGAGGTGGTACTCCTTGTAGTGGCAACGCCGGATTCTTCAACCAAGGTTGCAGCTGTGTTGTACCCACCGCCGGGCCTTCCCCGACTCCTCCCCCCGGTGCCACGGCTACACCAGTGGTTACCCAGCCACAACAATGTATCTGGCCCACCCCCAGCAATACCTGTGGCGCCTGGGTCAGTAGTTTATCGACCAATCGCTGTGGCTGTGGTGGCTGGTCGGAGTTGAGTACGGCTTTTCAACTCATGACCTGTAATGCGTCTATCTCAATTTCCCAAACCCCAACTCTTAACTACTCCTTTTCTAACTTGGGTGGGTCAGAACCAAATCATTGGGGCTATGTCCAACAAATCAGTGTCAATTGGGGTGATGGTACGACTACCAACCAGGATGTCTCCGACTTCAAGTATCAAGCCAGTGTTACCGGCAGTATTACCAAACCAGCACCATACGCTACACCCTCACCATATGTTGCGTCGAGCGACAAAACGATTACCATTTCTCTGATAGTAGATAACACCCAGTGTCCTTACACTACCCACACCTATTCCAATGTTACTTCTACCACTATTACCGTAGTTGGTCCTACCGCCACCCCCACTCCCACCATAACCCCAACTCCTACCGCTATTCCTACCGCTACTCCCACACCCACCAGAACCCCAACTCCCACCCCTACCACCATTCCCACCGCTACTCCTACCCCCACCGCTATTCCCACCAATACTCCCACTCCTACCAGGATTCCCACCCCCACACCTACCGCCACACCCAGTCCTTTGACAGTCAGCTGTAATGGGGGAAGCTTAACTTTTTCCAGACCCACAGTCGCCCCCAACACAGTTTTGGACGGAACTACTGTAACTTATACCAGTGGCGTAGCCACTTCTGGTTGGACCAAAGGCACTTGGTTTGAGTACGATACATTGGGTTACAACTCCAATTATTGTAGTGACACTGGAGTCTGTACTGTGGATGCTAGTAGTGCTAACGGCAATGTACTATATTTTTTGACCAATTTAAGTCGCGACATTTCTGGCACAACTTATTATTGTAAGTTTGACAACTCATGGTTACCGCCATTAGTCAGTGGTGGACCGGTCAACGTGACCAGCACTTGTACCAATGACTGTGAAAAAGCTATTGTTATCGTGACTCCCACTGGTACCCAGACCCCAACACCGACAGCGACTTTAACACCCACTCCCACCAGAACTCCCACACCCACCAGAACACCCACCCCGACTATCACGCCCACGCCTATTCCTTCAGCCACCGCCACTCCTACCTCTATACCAGCTACCGCCACACCAACTCGAGCGGCCAATACTCCCACTCCTACCCGCACCCCCACCATGCAACCTACACCTACGCCTTTGCCGGCGACTCCCACCCCCACACCACCCCAAGTTGCTACGCTCTATGGTTTCACTTTTGTAGATAGTGGTAATCCCACTTTTGCCAGTTGTGCAGCCGGAGACGGGGTTTACTGTGGTTGGGGTGGCATCAGTCGGGAACCGGGAATTTGTGGCCATCGGCTAGTAGTGACTGACCCCACTACTGGCAACCGGCCGACCAAAAACGATCCTACGGTAGCAGATTACACCATCACTTGTTACTCTGGTAGGACGAACAACTGGAACAAATGGAAGTCAGATACCGGCTATGACGGAGCAGTTAAAATTCCGGTCAACGCCGCCACTGATTATAACTGTTTTATCAAGAACGAAACTGAAATCTGGGTCAAAACACCCACTACTTCTGGCTGGCGAGCATGTTTGTCCAACTTAAGTCCGGTCAACGATCCGGCTCTATTTTCTGGTGGCAAATTTATCGGTGGACAGATCAACAGTTGTCGGGCCAATACCTGGATTAACTCCGCTGCCAACTTAAACGGTCCGATCAGGGTTTATCCTTATAATGTGGTTTACACTTGCGGTGGTGATTATCGTAAGCCGGGTATTCAAGATCACTTTTTCCCGCCAGCCAACTGGAGCGTGGTAACCCCTGATGTAGGCACACCCAATCCTGGATACTGGTACTACTCGTCAGACAAGACTGGCAGCATGAACATAACGGTGGGCGATCTGGTTGGTTACGCCAGCCCGGTCAGTAAAACTAAATCCGCGACTTTAAGTTTGGGCCAAGCTACAGGACCGACCAACTTTGGTTATACCCAACCTACCTCTACTCCGACTCCTACCCCCACACCCACCAGAACTCCCACTCCCACTCCTACGCCTACTACCTCGCCAACTTGTGGCAATGGCATCAGAGAGGGGAGCGAGGTTTGTGATGATGGTAACGCTCTCAATACTGATTTGTGTATGAACTCCTGTATCTTGAGTCGGTGTGGTGACAACTACACCCAGAAGCCCAACGGCACCGGTACGGGCGGACCGGCCAACAATGGTCAGGAAGAGTGTGATGGAGGAGCGGGTTGTGACGCCAGTTGTACTCTGATAGGCACGGCCTGGTGGCAAGCCCGAGGCAGTCATGTTTACGGCCAGCTAGGTTTGCGTTCCAGTATGTCTCTGGATACGGCCTCGCTGGTGGGTAAGGACTTATCCAACAACGCCAATAGTGCCGGTGTGCCCATGTGTGCCGTAGGTGGTATCGAGACCGGTAATGGTCAAATGCGGGATGACACAGCCCGAGCTTATGCCGATTCAACCGACCACAGCGGCACAATTCGCGAGGATTACACTTATTTAGCCCAACAGTTCAATTTGTCAGCTATTACTGCCCAAGCCGCCGGTACTTTTACCAACATGAATGGTGTCAACTTCACGACTCAAGGCAGTGGCGAAAGCGCCACTCAAATCGCCCGCCTCAACGGCCCGGTAGTGTTGCGTTTCAGCAATACTTGGAGCCCAGCCAATGCCACTCCAAGATTAATATTTGTCAATGGTGATGTCAGCATCGAGACCAACAATAATACTGAACAACTTATCAACCTAGATGCAGGTGAGTTTTTCGGCATTATCGCTAGTGGTACCATCACTTTTGACAGCACAGTCGGTTTATCTGCTCCTAGCGCTAGCCCAGCCAATAGAGTGGTTGAGGGTATGTTTGTAGCTGATCGCTTGGTTTCTGAATCCAGGGGTGGGGTTCTGGTTGATAAACAGTTGGTGGGGGAGGGAGTTTTTGTCGGCTGGAGTGGAGTCACTCTGTCACGTAACTTCCAGAACAACTACAACAATCGCCAATATCCGGCCGAGATGTTTATCGCTCGACCGGAGCTGATCTGGGCGGCGCCACTGCCTCTGACTAAACCTATCAGTAACTGGCGGGAAACTTTGTAAACTTAATGTCATGAATATAGCTATTTTTGGCGCCGCCTTTGATCCACCGCATTTGGGCCATCTGATGGTGGCAAACCAGGTTTTAATGCAGGGTTTGGCCGATGAAGTTTGGTTGGTGCCGGCCAAAAGTCACCCTTTTGGCAAGCAGTTGAGTTTGCCGGAACATAGACTGGCCATGTTGACGGCTATCCAAAATAACTCTACCTTTGCCACACAAATTCATATCCAAACTTACGAACTAGATCAAGATCAAATCAGCTACACCTATCACACCCTGCAGGCCTTTAGTCAAAAATATCCAGAACACAAGTTTAGTTTTGTGATGGGATCGGATAATTTGGCCAGATTTGGTGAGTGGGGTGGACAGGCGGTACTAGCTCAGTATCCGTTTTGGATCTATCCACGGACTGATTATGCTCTGGAGCCCTTGCTGGCCAATATGCGAGTCATGACTGGGGTAGAGGCAGTCGATGTTTCTTCGACTCAGGTCAGACAAAAAGTCGAGTCCGGTCAATCTATCGACAACTTGGTTTTGCCAGAAGTGAAACAATACATTTTGATCCATAATTTGTATCGGCTGGGCAACTGAATAAGGCACGATACTTTCCGGAATACGTTCAAACTTACCTTTCCTGCTAAAATACAGATCTATGCATTTGTCTGACGATCAGATAGCGGCAGAAGTTAAAAACATTACCACTTGGATAGTTGAGACTTTTCGTCAAAATCAGAAAAGCCAGGCGGTCATCGCTGTGTCTGGAGGGGTGGATTCTGGTTTGGCTTTGACTTTATTGACTCAAGCCCTGGGTACGGATTGTGTTTGGCCGGTACTTTTACCTATGGCCGGTCAGGATATGACCGATGCCTTATCAGTGGTAGAGTGGAACCGGATTCCGACTCGTCACGTGACAACACTAGACATCGCGCCGGTGGTTTCGTCTCTGTCTGAAGTGGTTGGTTTGACAGACAAAACTCGACTGGGCAACATCCAGGCCAGAGTCAGAATGATTTTGGTTTTTGATCTAGCCAAAAAACTTGACGCTCTAGTTTGTGGCACAGAAAATAAATCAGAAAATTTACTGGGTTACTATACCCGCTATGGTGATAGCGCCAGTGACTTGGAACCGATTGCTCATCTCTATAAAACCCAAGTTTATCAGTTGGCCAAATTTCTGCACTTGCCAGACAAAATTCTGACCAAACCACCCTCTGCCGGTCTATGGTCAGGTCAAACTGATGAAAGTGAGTTTGGCTTCAGTTATCAACAAGCCGACCAGGTGTTATGGGCCAGCCAGACCAACCAATCTGGGTCAGATAGTGATGTAAGTAGTGACATAGCCCAAAAAGTACTGGCAAGAGTCAGCAGTCAAAAATTTAAAGCCCAAGTACCGTACAAAATAGAATAAAGATAAAGCCTAAGTTGTTATCTGAAGATATAGCATCCCCATCAGCATCGTCAGAACCGCAACCGGTAGAAATAGAGTGGCCGGATGATAATCAAATTCATGCAATTGTCGAGTACTTGTTATATCTACATGATAGTTATAGAGAATATGTCAAAAGTTTGGGCAGATCGTATCTTATAGCTTCGGCTGGACTGGGTATCAGTGTTAGACTGGTTGCGTTTTATGCCTGGTTTAATGGTGATCGTTCTTTTGACTCTGTCGAGTTTGACGAACAAATACGTTTTCTCAATGGACTAAGTCGATATTTTTTTGATCTGGTTAATAACACACTAGAAAATTTGGATCACCTTTCGCAGGAACATGCTTTTTGGTATTGGTTATTGTTATGTGTTGTATTTGCTGGCATACCACTCAACGCATTGTGGATATCATTGCTTGTCACTAAACGCGAATATATTTTGAAGAATTTATACGACAAAAATAAAATATACATATTCCGTTTGGTCAAAGAAAAACTGTCGAAGGCAGATGAGAAGGTAAATTTATTGAAGCAAAAAGTATTTAATTTTGCTTTATATGAAGAAATCGAGCTGAACCTACAGTGAGCGCTTGATTTTTTTTATGACTATCTGCCGAGCATTGCTAGTTTTACTGTTTGTTTAATTCTTGGCGCAGGAAATAGTTCGTCAACCAATTCCTGTTCCATGCCAGCTTCAAGTAGTTTTTGTCTGAATTGAGGTAAAAAAACAATTAACTCAATATTTAAAGTGGATGATCGTAAATTAAACTCTTTATTATATTCTTCTGCCAGATATGACAGACATCTGTCCTTTAGTACTAAATTCTCTATTTGTAGCACAGCTGCCAGCCTGCGAAAAATTAAGTTTTGTCTTTCTGCATTGGTTCCTTGAGCATAGGCTCTACTTACAATGAGTTCCAACTCTTTTTTTGCTCTGCCCACATACTGCTGAATAAGTGGTTCTAGTAGTTGTGTATATAGTGCTTCGTGCATTTTTGGTTCCAGAGTCCTGTTAACCGTAGCGTTAATTTATAAAGTTCTAATTAATGATTGTAATACATTCCTGAATTTATCACCAATTTCATTCTTGCCAGCTTTAAATTCTGGTGTTACCTTATGGCCATCAAAGCATTTTTTGATGATGAAATCACCTTACCAACAACTACTTTCCGACATTTTGACCCATGGCGAGAGGCGGGAGACCCAGCAGGGAGTAGATACCATCTCTTTGATCGGGGCCAGTCCTATGCGGTACAAGTTGGCGAAGGGCTTTCCTCTGATTACCGAGCGGGATATGGCACCGGTTTTCAAAAGTGGTAAGCCCAGTATTTGGCAACAAGCTATCGCTGAAATCACCGCTTTTATCAATGGAGCCAGGACCCAAGCCGAGCTAGAAAAATTTGGTTGTTACTGGTGGCGCTCTTGGGTGACGGAGGAAAAATGCCATAAACGAGGGCTAGAAATCGGCGATCTCGGTCCCGGCTCGTACGGAGCTGCTTTTCATGACTTTCCTACTGCAGAAGGGGAGAACTTCAATCAATTTGCTGTAATTTTGCAACAAATGCGGGAATTACCACATCTGAAAACCCACTTCATCTCGCCCTGGATTCCCCAATATACACCTCGAGTCAAAGGTCGTCAGCAAAAAGTAGTGGTGTGTCCCTGTCATGGTTGGATTCACTTGCATGTTTTCGGTCAAAAGCTGACTTTGCATATGTTCCAGCGTTCGGGTGATGTACCGGTAGGGGTGCCTAGTAACATGGTTCAGTACGCGGCTCTGACTATGATGATCGCCCAGGTTTTGGGTCTGGAACCATACGAATACGTTCACACTATCTCTGATGCCCATATTTTTGTCGACCAGTTACCGGCGGTGGAGGAAATGTTGAACCGAGAAACCAAACCGCTACCGACTATGAAAATAGATCCAAGCGTGCAAGATTTATTTGCTTTTCGTTACAAGCATTTTACGCTAGAAAATTACAATCCCCATCCCGGGATCAAGAAGATTCCGGTGGCGGTGTAGGGTGAGTTTGTGACTTTATGCCAAGTAAAAATAATATTTTAACTCTTGGTGCTTTGTCCAATGACTTATACAGAGTGGCTATACTTCTCAATCGCGGTTCTCAAACAGGAGCAGAAAGATTCAGGACCGAGTCTGATAAACGTTTGTCAGAAATTCAGACGGATGGTCTTAAGCCATACTTGAAAAAAATAATTAGCCAAGTCAAAAGCATGAACCGTCACCCTGATCTTGACCCTTATTTGGCCGATGATTACCTGATGTATAGCATTCAATTACAAAATTATGTAGCCCAAAATATGTTAACAAATTAAGGATCCCAAGATGACCAAAAATCCCACCAAAAACCAATTTATCGACATCGACAACGCTCGAGTAGAAGAACAGGTTCAGGTTATGACTAACATCATGGTCAACGCCGAGTGCCCTTTTTGTTTAGAAAACTTGCGCAAGTATCATAAAGAGCCGATTCTGAAAGAAGGCAAATACTGGTTACTGACCAAAAACCAGTGGCCGTACCAGTACACATCTCTACACTTGTTGGCAATTTATAAAAGCCACGTAGTTGATCTGCAGGACATCGAGCCAGCAGCGGGAGTTGAACTCCTGGAGCTGATGACTTGGGCGGTGAAAAAATTTCAAGTTCCTGGCGGCGGTTGGGCCATGAGATTTGGTGACAGCGATTACTCGGCCGGTACGGTCAATCACATCCACGCCCAGCTTTTGGTGCCTGATATTCAAAATCCCGATTATGATACGCACCCGGTCAAAGTTACGATTGGCAAAACGTGGGCGAAAAGAAATAAAGGTGGTTAAGAGCTAATTCAGTCTGGAATGGGTTCGATTTTTTTGAGAGCAAAGTCTTGGTTTTATTCTAATTTAATAGTGGCTCCACTTTTTACACTGTCATTTGCTGAAACTTGTGAATCTCCAGCTTCAACGCCGGTCAGTCGCTGGTTGATACCTCCAGTTACTCCAGCCAGAGCTTCTAAAAATGGCAAAATTGGTGTGAAGCCCACAAGTTTTGCCAAACTTGCAATCGTATCTACAATCGAGCGATTCTTTCCTTTGTTATCAAACTCTGGTCTTCTAAACATAACTCACCTTTCTGGATATGGTTTTAAGTATGTGCTTTGATCAGCTTGGCTAATCAAATTTTCCGGCAGTATAACACGCACCAAGTTGACACCGGCATTTTGCAGGATTTGCTCACCGTCTAGCACAGTGTAGCCTCTAGCGAAAAATAACTGACTGATACCGGCGGCGGCCACTAGTCGCGCACAGTAAGGACAGGGAAAATCAGTGACGTAGAGTTGACAGCCGGCTGTGGAGATGCCCAGCTTGGCCGCCGCCCCAATCACCGCACTTTCAGCGTGTAGGGCAGTAGACATTTCTATATACTCACCTTGCTTGAATAAAGCTCTGGTATCGCCCAGTGTGTATGGAGTTTGGTCATTGGGTTGATGACGGTTGGCAGCAGTGATTAACACTTCACCGTCAGAACTCAACAAAACAGCTCCCACATGTCTCCACCAATCTGATGATTGACTGGCTACTTGGAAAGCTTGACTCATGTATTTTTGTACAAATGCCTGACCGGTTATCTGATTTTGGGTTTCTACTTGCCTTTTTTCTAGAGCCGCATCTCTGTCCCAGCGCAGGAATATAGGTTGCAACTGGGGTTTTAAGTCTGGCCATAAAGTAGCCAGAGCTTGGCCGATATCATCATCAGATAAATACACCTGGTCTTTTGGATTGAGTTGGGGCAAGTCCTGCTCACGACCGATACCTTGGACTGTTTTTGCCACCTGCCACGACTCAACAGCTGTTTGGGCCAAATCCAAGGGTAAACACCGGATATCTTTGCGCAAGTAATTCAACTGATCAAATTTATCTACCAGCCACGACTGCTCAATCAGATAGAGAACGTCCAGTTTTTGACAACTTGCCAAAAATTGTCTATATCCCTCATGCAGAACCGGTAGATAAAGAAGAGCGATTTTGGCCATAATTGGTTTTAACCAGCCGAACTACTTTTCCAGTTCCTGCAAGACTTTTTGGATAGCTTGTTGGATTTTGGGAGTCAGCCGGGCGGTGAAGTCGTGAGCAAAACTGATCTGCAGCCGGCGAAGTTTGGCGCTGGTGGAAGTAGTGGCTTGGGGCTCCAGTACCTTAACCTTTTTGCACCACTGTTTGAGTTGTTCTAGATCTTGATCAGAGTAAGTTCCGGCCGTAGCGATCAACACATCTGGTTTGACAGTTTTAATCAACTGCCAGCGGGGTTGATCAATTTCTTTAATCACCACATGATCAACACTGGCCATGTAGGCCAACATTTCCAAGCGTTCGGCTTGAGGGACGACCGGCCGACCCGGGCCTTTGCGCTGGCGGATTTTGACATCACTATCTACCCCGACGATTAAAATATCACCTTGTTTTTTGGCCTGATGCAGATATCGGCCGTGACCGATATGTAGCATATCAAAACTGCCCTGGGTCAAAACGATGGTGCGTTTTTGCCGGCGATAAGTTCTGACCAAATCAGCTATGCAGTCATAGTCAGTTGCGATTTTGGTATTCACAAGATGACATTATACTATCGCTGTTGATATACTGGCAGACAAGTATTTATGACCATAACTTTAATCGCCGCTCTATCTGTGGACGGCTTTATCGCCCAGAATCCAGATCAAACTTCAACTGACTGGACTAGTGATGAAGACAAGGTTTGGTTTAAACAAAAAACCAAAGAAATTGGCCTGGTAGTGATGGGGCGCAAAACTTATGAAACGTTCAAACGGCCTTTGCCGGATCGGATTTTAATTATTTTGTCTGAAAGTGCGCCGGCCGAGTTGGATCGGTCGCAGTTGGTTAGGGGCGGTGTGGTGATGACTAGTTTAGCGCCGGTAGAGTTGGTGGCGGAGTTGGATAAATTGGGTTTCAATCAGTTGGCCGTCTGTGGCGGTAGTAGTGTTTATACCCAATTTGTAATGGCTGGCTTGGTAGATACTTTTTTACTGACCACCGAGCCCATCTTGTTTGGTCAGGGCATTAAGTTACTGAACGAACCGATGAGTTTGAAGTTAAAATTAGTCACTGTCCACCAACTGTCGGAGCAGACGAGGGTGGGGGAGTGGAAACTTATCTGATATGCCCAATTCATCAATTGAAGCTACTTTGCGCAATCTCATTATCCCAGAACAAGGATTTGGTCCAAGCATTAATGAATTTTCTATTCATTTAGAAAGAATGGCGTCACAAAATCCAGATATAACTCTAGTTGAGTACAAGATGCGATACGCTGTCATGAAATATGATTTAGATGACCTAGTTAAAGATGTCAAATTAATTGTCGAAAAGCAACGTGTATCCAGCGAACTAGCCGTTATTATTGTTGGCCACATACCATCTGGTCAGCTCGATTTTTTGAAAAGTTATCTCTCACAACAACTAAAGAGAGAAGAAAGTTGGGTTATTAAATTTGATAGAGATTATTTAGAAAAAAAATTGTATTTTATCGCAAATAAAGCAAAAGTAATGATCGAGTGGTCAGAGAGGAATGATCGAAGCCATCTTGATTTGGAAGTGTCGCAATTGGCTAACTTGACTCAATCCGGAGCAATCTTGAATCATCTTTACAAACTCAAGGAATTAGGCATTGTCCAGATCAGTGACGATCAACAAAACTATGCTGACGTTGACTCATTAATACAAGAGTTGGAAGCGATTATTGGTATGGACAGTGAATTAATTGATGATAAAAGCGCAGTGAATTACAAACTGGCGGTTAGTCGATTGCCAAATGTATGGGGTATAAGGGATATTATGAGTCAAGAATCTCAATCACTTCACGCATCTTATGCCTTGATTCGTGATTATGAGCAGTACGATGCAGAAAAAATTGTTGAAGCCCTCCAAACTTTGGCCAATGTCGGTTTTGTATTTGAAACCAATCGTGGTCCGAGAACGGCTAGCGAAATAATGGCACAAGTCAAAAATTCTTTAGAAGCGCAAGGTATAGAGAAAATTATAGAAGCTAGCAAAAGTATAACTTCTCTATATGGACTCGATGAAAGAGTTTATAAGTATTGCACGGAAAAATTATTGGCTGGTCAGCCCAAAGAATCAGGGGCCAGTAGATTGTTGAGATTAATTGGGTTGTGGAAAGGGAATCAACTGGAAGATTTGTTAGAACTCATCAGACATAATGGTCCACACAAAGTTTTTAGGGGAATAACTCAACCGCTCTAGGTGAAACCCCAAAGTTCCCGCATTTGTTTCTTTTTTTTTGATACTTGAGTTTTAAGTTTTAAAAATTCTGGCGTTTGGTCATCAGTCTTACAGAGTTCAGAGAAAAGTTCATTTAATTCATAAAAATCATCTTCAAGTATAGTAAATGGTTCTGGTACGCCCATATGTGCATAAATTTCACGCATTCTGTCTTTTATATCTTGTTGTTTAGTACCTATGAGTGATTTAATTACAAACTTTCTTGCTAAATTTTCTGCTATCCACACTTCTACCTGATATATTCCACTAGATCTTGCTGAAGATCGATTATTCTCTTGAGCCACCGCTTTGGTATGAGATTGAACAATACCTTCTTCCAAAAAAGTATCATCAGAATCTCCAGAAACTCCAGCTTTTCTTCTGGCTTGATGTCCCAGCTCATGAACAATAACATCGTATAGGGCATCAGGATCTTGTTTAAACTCATCACTATCAACAGGTATAATAATTTCATTAATACTAGAGTACAAAGTAAACGCCAAAAAATCGTCTTCCGGACCTTTATTTCTTAGTTCTCGAATTCTTTTTTTAGGCAAAAATAACATTAGGTTGGGATCAAAATTTACACTTGGCAAACCAAATTGTTGTGCTGATTGATTAAAATCGCGATAACAAGCATGAGCGTAGTCGATAACTTCTTGTTTTGAGGTATCTAATTTTTGTCGGTCTAAAATTAATTTAACATCATCTGGTGTAATGGATATTTTTCCATCTGTTCCGATCAAACTTAACCGATGTACTAAATAATCTACGGCTCCCACGTCTTGCCAGTTGCCATTAAAAGTAAAATCTCTATAAACAGTACTTAATGGATTACCTCCAGCTTGAGTCACCGATTTGACCAAAGCGTTGTATTTGTCTGCCACTTTTTGTAAAAAATCACTTGATTCTTCTTTTTTAATTAGTTTTTGTTCTTGGCCTTCAGTAGGATTATGATCAACCAAATCTTCAGTACCTGTTGCATTACCATTTATTTCTAAGAATTGCTGCCAGTCAGTGGCATTAAATTTCTGGCCACCTAATTTCGCATAAAACGTTTCTTGAACTCTTGAGCCATCATTGTCTATTGACATAACTATTTTTTTGAAAAATTGTATATAGCATTCTTATAACCTGTGCCAGTATAATTAACCACTAGCCATAGTGCTAGATTTAAAACTATTTACAATCTGATTTTTATGCCCGATCCCGACCACCTCCACCACTCCCGCACCCAGTTTGACGCTTCCTGGAAGGAAGTGATGGCCCGTAACTTTGTGGCCGGTTTGAGTCGCTCACTAGGCATGATCTTAGGCCAAATTATCTTTTTTGTGGTAGTTTTGGCACTATTAAACCGTTATGTTTTGCCTACTTTAACTCCACTGCTGGATTCATTTCAGAACGCCACGGATATTTTTAACCAAGTCTCAACTCCGTCAGTTCCTACCGATTTACAAGACATCTTGCAACAATAATTTCTTTGTCATGATTTAGACAAAAAAATAGGCGGACTTTTTGCTCTATATCTGATTTTTCCAGCCGACTACTTATCAAATTTTAACTTAAATTTGAGGCCAAATTAGCCCACCAACCACAACTGATGGCAGTTTTGCAGGTTGACGACTACTATATATTGTGGTTTCTTAGACGAACTATATGCTACAAGAAACTAACTATGTCAGTAGGTAGAAAGGAACTGGCCTATGTGCCTTCTCCAAAACTTTCTGCAGAACGTGAAAATCGAGTCGATGATCTAGATCTTCCGACTTTGTATTGGATTATTTCAGCTTGGATCGAAGAAAGACCACTCCTAAGATGGTCTGATCGTCGTTTGCAAGTCGTACGAAATCTAATTATGGGTGAGATCCAAGAATTTTTAGCGGAGTATCCCCACCATACTAACGATGGCCCAGTTTGGAATGACGTATATAAGGAGATTATGGATGTTTTGTTTTTCAACGTCAGCCTTCTAAGTGGAAATCAGGTTGAAGTAGACCCTCATTTTATCCGCCACGGTCTCAATGGGCAGGGAGATAGCTTTGGAGTTTATTATCAAATGATTCAAATAGCTGGTAACATGAGTCAGAAAACCTATATCCAGGACTCTCATCAATTAATGATTCTATGGGTGTCGGCAATTTCTCGGTTACCAATTTCTAGAGAAGCAAAAGTAGTTTTACGATGGGTAATCCAAAAAAATACCGGCAACTATCCTAAATCTTTAATGCAAGTTAATGGTATGAAAGAGGATGAGTACGAAGCGGCATTTCAACATAGGATCAGGTGTTTACGGTTAATCCGCCACGCCAACAAATTAAGAGGCGCAATCAGACCCCATGGTTTAGAGTATGGTGATTATGCTGACTACAAACAGGATATTTTGGATCATCTGCATAACGAAGCAAGCTGGCTGGCGCTAGTCAATAAGTTGGCTCTAAGATATAAATTGGATCGCAATGCTCTACTGTCAATCGAGGGGGAGGTTCATAAAGCTGTGCCTGGTATTATGTTAACCAACCAACCAGGTTATGAATCCCCTCAACTGGCACAGTTACTAGGTGAGCTGGTTCAGCTGTCTAGAACACAAGTTTCGCAGTTGCCTGTAGCAAGCTAAGAGATAAATGGAGTATAACCTATTTCATATATGTCCAAAAATATCAATCAAACAGGTTTTTTGATTACTCTGGAAGGCGGCGAGGGCGGGGGTAAAACCACCCAACTGGTCCGCTTGCGGGAGCGATTGACGCAAGCTGGTCACGACGTCATCGCCCTGCGTGAACCAGGAGGAACAGTCATCAGCGAGCAGATCCGCGAGGTCGTACTATCTAGCAAAAACGCCGGCATGGCTTTCACCACCGAAGTTTTACTCTTTCAAGCCCAAAGAGCTCAAATTTATAGAGAAATTGTTTTGCCGTCTTTAGCTGCCGGCAAAGTTGTGATCATAGACAGAAGTCGAGATAGTAGCGTGGTATACCAAGGCATGGTGCGGGGTTTTGGGCGGGAGTTGATCGACCAACTGAATGATATTTCCACCAAAAATACATATCCAGATATTACAATTTTACTTGATGTTCCTGTGGAAATAGGTTTGAAGCGCAGAGCGGATGCCGGTGGTCAGAATCGATTGGACATGGAGAATAAAGAGTTTCATCAAAAAGTGCGTAATGCTTATTTGCAGTTAGCCCAAAGCGACAAAACCGGCCGGTGGCAAGTGGTGGATGCCAGTCAGAGTTTTGACCAAGTTGAAAAATCTATTTGGGCCAAAATTCAACCTCGGATGACCAAAACCAGAACCACACACCAAACACCGCCTGTTTAGTCTTTATCATGATCAAACTTCCTCGCGCCATTACCCGTTTGGTTGAGTCATTTGAAAAATTACCTGGTATCGGGCCTAAGTCCGCCCAGCGTTTGGTTTTCTATCTTTTGCACAATCCAGAAAGTGAACTGCAAGAGTTTGCTGATCGCCTAGTGGCTTTAAAAAAAGAAACTGTCCTTTGTGAACAGTGCCACAATATCAGCCAGCACAATCCATGTAGTATCTGCACTGACACCACTCGTCAACAAGATGTGATTTGTGTAGTGGAACAACCCCTGGACTTGATGGCGATCGAGCAGAGCGGAGTTTATGGTGGCCTGTATCACGTTTTACACGGTGCTATCGCTCCGCTTAACCATGTCGGGCCTGACCAACTTTATCTTTATGATTTACCCAAACGGCTGGAAGCGGTCAGCGAGTTGATTTTGGCCACCAATCCCACTATGGAGGGAGAGTCAACGGCCCTGTTTATCACCGAGTTGGTCCGTCAGACCAAAAATCCCGATCAACTACAAATTACTCGCATCGGCCACGGCCTACCCATCGGTGCGGACATCGAGTATGCTGACGGCTTGACTTTAAAAAGAGCTCTGGAAGGTCGGCGGCAGATGGGGGAGTAAACAAAGCCAAATCAGGCAAATTTGACAGTCAAAAGTCTGCTATAATGACTTTAAGAGATGAATAATCTCCACTCATCAACTTGTAGCCACTCACTGACTCGGTGCGTGGCTTTTTTGGTAGCATAATGCCAGCAGATGAGGTTGGTCCAAGGAGGCGAGCATGACAGTCATCGTGGGATCCAAGAACTTCAAAGTAACGTCTGCTATCCGAGATTTTATCGAGCACCACGTGAGCAAGCTACACAAGGTTCATCACAAAATATCCCAAGTTCAAGTTCATCTCGAGTCAGTGGCGCGTAAGCAAAACGACCCCTTGGCCAATCAAGTGACGGTTGAGGTAGAAGTGCCAGGCAAGGATGTGGTGGTGACCAAAAGTAATAGCAACATGTATGTGGCCATCGCCAATGCTATCAAAATCGCTTTTCGCGATTTAAGAAAAAGAGGAGAGAGGAAAGAGACGTTGAGGTTAAAGGGAATGAAACAAGGGTACTAGATCAGAAACGAGTAAAATAATAGTGTCCTTTGAATAAAATCATCAACCCCAACTAGTGATATTTGGCTCCACTTCAATGGTTATTTTTCCATCACCAACGTTTTTAACGAATACAAATTTTGCTCCACCGAGCCAACTAAATTTTGTGCTAAGAGCTCTGTTTATTGCTCGGATGACTTCATCTCCTTCAATTGGAGCATTAAGTTCTATATCGTAAGTACCGATTTGTGCTCCACCCGAGTTACGATCGACGATCATATCATGGGCAACACTGACGATACGCGAAAT
>CAZIBX010000002.1:0-30849 GCA_964537615.1 uncultured Pseudomonadales bacterium | reverse complement strand
CGAGTCATTGCCAGTGCTGCTTTGACAAGCTGGCAAGAGCCGTCTCAATCACCAACTGGGAATTAAATGTTTCTGATCCGATCCAGTGATCCATCAAAAACTGACTGACAGTGGCGACTTCAGCCATGTGCCGAATTAAATTGGGTGGCAGACGAAACTTTTTATAAACAGCGTTAACCAACATGGTAACTAGGCCCCTTCTGATGGATTGGCGGGCATAGAACCATAAATTAACTCACCGATTTCATCAAAAACAAAACTATTGCCTTCATCGTCTTTGGCGCCGGCGATGACCTGGTTGGTGGCCTGATCAAATAAACAGAAGGCCTCTGTGGGAGAGCTCTGGGCGACTTCTGTCAAAACCGACAAGGGAATACTGGCTTCGGCTTCATTTTTAACAAAAATACTGTCATCGGTCACCACAAAATACTCTGGATAATGGTTGACCGCCTCAACTTCCTCGTCACTGAAATAAGAAGTATCAAACGCCAAAGACACCTTGCGACCTTCTTTGGTCAAAAATTTATGGCTGATGGCGAACACATCTGAATAGAGGTGCTGCATATTTCTGACTACATCATACCACCCATGTCCGGGCCACCAGGCATCGGCTTTTTCTCTTCCGGCACATCAGTGATTAAACACTCGGTGGTCAAAATCATCGAGCCCACGCTGGCGGCATTTTGTAGAGCGGCGATGGCGACTTTGGCTGGCTCGATCACACCGGCTTTGACCATGTTACCAAACTGGTTGGTTAAAGCATTAAAACCATATTCAGCATCGTTTTTATCGGCTACCGTCCGCACCACCCAACCGGCATCCATGCCGGAGTTAACCGCCAGCATACGCAGAGGTTCAGACAAAACTGACTTGATCAGGTCGATACCGACTTGTTCATCGTGAGTTTCGCCCTTGAGTGCGTCCAGCTTTTTGCCAGCTTGAATCAGGGTTACACCGCCACCGGGGATAATACCTTCTTCAATCGCTGCTTTGGTCGCTTCTTTGGCATCTTTGACCCGTTCTTGCAGATTCTTCATCTCAATCTCTGTGGAAGCCCCTACCTGGATGACGGCCACTCCGCCGGTCAGTTTGGCTTTGCGCTCCTGCAGTTTCTCGATGTCGAAACTGGAAGTGGTGTTGGCCATCTCTGTATCGATTGAAGCTACTCTGGCCGAGATAGCAGACTTGGCACCTTTGCCCCCCACAATTCTGGTAGCGTCTTTATTGGACCGCACCGAGTCGGCTTGACCCAGATCTTCTACCGTCACGTCTTTGAGCAAGCGACCGGTGTCTTTGGAGATAAAGTTGGCTCCGGTTAAGATAGCGATGTCTTCCAACATGGCCTTGCGCCGGTCACCAAAACCGGGGGCTTTGACTGCCAGCACGTTAAATGTACCCCGCAGTTTGTTGACCACCAGAGTGGTCAAAGCTTCCCCCTCGATATCATCAGCGATGATCACCAGGTTTTTGCTGATATTCATAAACTTTTCTAGTAGAGGCAAAAGTTCTTGGATACTGGAAACTTTATGATCAGTCACCAAAATATATGGCGACTCGATTACGGCTTCCATGTGATCTGGATCGGTCACAAAATAAGGTGAAGCAAAACCCTTATCAAACTCCATACCGTCTTTGTGCTCAATAGTGATGTCCATGGTTTTGCCCTCTTCTACTTCCACCACGCCGTCTTTGCCCACCAGCTTCAGGGCTTCGGCAATTTTCTGACCGATAACTTCATTTTGGGCCGAGATAGTGGCTACTTTTTCCCAGTCTTCTTGTTTGACTGGTTTGGCCAAACGCCGAATCTCCGCCACCACGATCTCAACCGCCCGGTCAATCCCCCGTTTCATAATCATGGGGTTAGTGCCGGCTGTCACATACTTCATGCCTTTAGCACTGATCTGCTGGGCCAATAAGGTAGCGGTAGTGGTACCGTCACCAGCCACATCGTTGGTTTTGTTGGCGGCTTCTTTGACCAGTTGAGCGCCCATATTTTCAAACTTGTCTTCCAAAATAATTTCTTTGGCTACGGAAACACCATCATGAATGACGTTGGGTGCACCCCAAGAGCGGTCGATAGCTACGTTGCGCCCCTTAGGACCAAGCGTAGTGGTGACTGCGGCGGCTAGTTTGTTGATACCGGCGAGCATTTTTTGACGGGCATCATCGCTGAAAGTAAGTTGTTTTGCTGGCATAGATCTCCTTTTTTGTTTATTTTGATTTTGAATTTAAGTACTATGGATTACTAAATTTTGAGGGCGTAATTTATGATTTAATGACGGCCAAAATATCCTCAAACTTGAGGAATTGGTACTCGGTGTCAGCGATTTTGACATCGTTGCCACCCCACTTTTTATAAACGACGTTGTCACCGACTTTGACCGGACACTCGACTTTAACCCCGTCATCCATCACGGCTCCACCGCAAGCCAGGACTACACCGTCTTGAGGTTTTTCGCTATCAGAATCCGGCAGGTAAATACCAGAAGCGGTTTGTTTTTGTTGTTTGGCTGGTTCAACCAGAACATAACCGGGCATGGGTTGCAGTTTTTTGACGTTGATGGTCATAAATCCTCCTTAAAAAATCTTTTGCTACCTGATTTTAGCAGACAAATCGTCTGTCTGCTACTGGCAGGTATATTAACCAGCTGCTAAATACTTGTCAAGACCAATTTTGATGGGAATTTAAGCGGGTAAAAAGTATATTAAAGAATCTGACCCGTTTGACCAGCCACCGGCACCTGATGGGTAGTCTCGGCGACCAGTTCCGGTGTAATCACCACCTCGGTGGGATGACCTGATTCTGTTGTTTTTTTAACTTGAGACAATAAAAAACCCTCGCAATTGAGACCCCGGCTGGAAAAGTAGTTGGCTACTTCTGCCTGCACCAAATCTTCCACTTGTTTGCGGTGCTGGCGGATCTGATCCAGGGTCAAGCCGGCAAAAACCGAGGCGATGTGACTGCGGGCGGCTGGCCGGACGACTTTGGAAACAAAGTTTTCACCCAAGTTCTCCCACAGCTCTGGTGCATTACGCTTATCTACCCGGAATAAAATCGAGCCCTCGACGCTGATATCGATCCCGTCTTGAGTCGTAGTTAAAACCGGCGCATCACCCAAGGCCTCTTTGTTTTTGGTGTAATCAAAACCTTCTTTGAGAGAGTACTCCAGAACTTGGGCGTTAAAAAGTTTAGCCACTTGCCAGAAAGGAAGCTTAAAATGCAGTCCAGGCCCCCAAACTCGGTTGAGCACACCCCTACCACGATCATAAACACAAGCTACGTGTCCAGGGGGAACAGAGATAAAAAACCCACCCACCACTTCATCAGCCAAAAAAGAAACGACTAATTTATCAAATTCCATAAGTTGCTATTGTACTACTTTTGACAACTGAAGGGTATAGCTTCACAATGAGTTTGCAGTTGATCATTACAAACATTTATAACGCAGAATGCCAATAATTCGCACTTGGGAAGATCGTCGTCACTTTGCAACTCTTACTTTAAATGGTTTTTTTGAACATTTAAATAGTGTCGTTCCAAAGAATGGAGATTCAAAAAACAATGATTTGATCATTGCAGATTGGGCCGAATTAATGGAATCCGTTTTTGAAATTCTTGATCTAGAACATTTAATGGCAGTAATACCTACTGCTTCTGGACAACTAGGAACAGAAGTACCAAAAAAAATGACTGAAGTTTGCCGAGAACGTATTGCAATATTGAAACGGGAGTCGTTTGAGGAAGTGGTGGGTTTGATACGCGATATCAAAAAAGCTAATGCTATAGATCATAATGGACAACCATTACCTAAAAATATGATGGATATGTTGACTCACATTATTAATGATGGATTCAGAGATGGTTTAATTGATGAAATTGCAAAAGTTAGATTGTTTTACATTTTAAACCATGAGCCAGTTACGAGAGCGCAGTCAAATACAAATTGACAAAATAAACGGTAAAATATTTTTAACCTACCCTCCTATACCTCGCTTCCTTCACTCTTCTTCAGCTGATACGCCTCATAAGCCCGGTAACCCGCCATCCCGATCGTTAAGAAAATACTAAAAACTAAAGTCGTAATCACAAACAGTTTTTTGCCCGCCGGCAAACCCATAAATACCAAAAACGACACGAGAGGTAAAATCAACTGTAGCCGGATCACGTCTTTACGGGATACCTCAAAGGGTGAAGTGATGATCGACACCGTTTCCAAAATAAAAATCAGTCCGGACTGAATCAGGTTCAAAACCAAGTTGGGTCGGGACAAATCAAACTGACCCAAAAAGTTGAGGTTAAAAGGTAGCGGGCCTTCTGGTGTGAAAGGATAAATCAGATGCAGGTCTGCTCCCTCCAAACCGGTTTTGAAGATCCGCCATAACATCAAGGCGATGATGATTTGGATAGCTAGATTGAAAAACTCACCGACCAAAATCCTTTTATTGGAGCGCAAAATTTTACGCTTGGCCTGCTCAAACTCAATTGGTCGACCCCGATAATGTTCTTTCAGCTCAACTATCTCCTCCATAATTTCCCGCCGTTCCTTAACTCCCCGACTGGATGACAAAGATAGTGGTAACAACATGACCCTGATGACGATAGTCAGTAAAATCACCGCGATACCCATATCAGGATGTCCAGTGATGTAACCGACGATGAAATCAAAAAACACCAACAAGTTTAAAAACGGCTGATAAATCACACTGGTAAAGAGAGAAGCGATAAAAGACATGGTTTTTTGACCTGATCTAGTGAAAAGCTATTAACTAGATAATTTTTTTTCTCCCAAAAGTCCGCTTAACTGCAGTTGTGTCCGCTGGATAGTGGTCAATAGGTCCTTGGTCTGGGAAAACAAAGATGTATCGAAGTTAATACGGGAAAAAGTATGATCGGTGGCATCTAACATGTTCTCAAATGCCCTGTCCAGAAAATCAGCGTGTTCTTGTAACCAAGCTTGGCGTTCATTGTCCGGCAGGTTTTTGACAAACACCATCAAATCTTCCATGGCTTTGGCTTCTTTGCTCCGGATATAGAGCTGAAAATTACCGTCAGACACCTTCATTTGATTTTGATTGATCATAGTTACTGTCCCACCCACAGGACATTATAGCAAAAGAGTCCGATATAATACGCCACTCATGCAGATTATCAATTTAACCCAAACTTCTCGAGAGCAAGTCATCTGCCAAACCGTGGCTGTTTTGCGCTCCGGCGGGCTGGTCATTTACCCGACAGAAACTGTTTATGGTGCCGGTGTAGATGCTACCAACCAGACAGCGGTGGATAAACTGTTGCGCTACAAAACCAGGCGTGACGGTAAACCGTTATCTATAGCTGTGTGTGATCAAAACATGGCAGAGCAGTATGTCAAACTGAATGATCAGGCCAAAAAACTCTACCAAACTTACTTGCCCGGCCCAGTCACCGTTGTTTCACCAGGTTTGGGTCAGGTTGCGCCAGGAGTCGAGTCGGAGTTTGGCACGCTGGGCATCAGAATCCCCGCCTACCCTCTGATTTTGCAGTTAGTGGAAAAATTGGGCAAGCCCATCACCGCCACTTCTGCCAATGCTTCAAGTCAAAAAAGACCATACTCTTTAGCTGACTTAACCACTCACTTGTCTCAAAAACAGCTTGGTTTGATCGATTTATTTTTGGATGCCGGGCAGTTACCTGATCGAGAACCATCGGTGGTGATAGACACTACCCTATCAACACCCATCGTCATGCGGTCGGGTGAAATTGACCTGGGCCAGTGGACTGATAAATTGATTACTGACTCACCCCAAGAAACCCAGGCCTATGCTGGCCGCTTGATGCTCAAACACTGGTCAAGTATCACCAGCGCCGGTTTAATCGTCGGACTGGTCGGGCCACTGGGAGCGGGCAAAACTGTTTTTGCTCAAGGTGTGGCTCGATTTTTGAGCATCACTGACCCCATGACTTCACCCACCTACACTTATCTACATGAGTATACTTGGCAGAGAGGCCAATCAACCGGTCAACTGTTTCATGCTGATTTGTGGAAACTGGACAGTGATGAACAAATCGACAGACTGGGACTTGATGCCTGTCTGGGGCCAAACCGGATTTTATGTGTCGAATGGGCCGATCAATACTTGGATCGATTAAAACAGTTAAGCCATCAGGCACATGTTTCTCTGCTGATCATAGAAATTGAGGATAACCCACGCCACAGACAACTGAAGGTCAGTCAAATCAAATGAAAAAATCCCCAGTTGAGTTAAATCATACAGTTTTGGCCATCGATACATCTTGTGATGAAACTTGTGCGGCGGTGGTGAAAAGTAACGTCATTCTGTCCAATGTCGTCGCCTCACAAGCCAATCTGCACCAAAAGTTTGGCGGGGTTTTCCCCACTCTAGCCAAACAAGCTCACCGAGACAATATCGATCACACAATCCGACTGGCTCTCCAACAAGCCGGGATCGGTTGGGTGGATGTGAGTCAAATCAAAGTTACCGTCGGTCCCGGCCTAGCTCCGGCTCTGGAGGTAGGAATTTTGACGGCTCAAACACTGGGCAAAAAATATCATCTGCCGGTTCTGCCGGCCAATCATATCGAGGGACATATTTTGTCTGTTCTGGCGCAACCAAAACCAAAGTCATCTGCCACCTACCCCAACTCTGATTTAACTCCCAACTCAACTCTCCAAGCGGTCGTCCGGCCTACACCCAACCAACCCATTTTGAGTCTGGTTGTCTCGGGCGGTCACACGCTTTTCATCAAGATCGAAACCACCCAACTTAAAAAAATTCAATCTGACCTGACCTGGCCAGACCAACAACTTGACCGCCAACCCAACCTGAAACTCACCGACGACCAAACTGGAACAGTTTACCTCAACTCTGGTAGTTGCCGATACACCATTCTGGGTCAAACGCTGGACGACGCGGCCGGCGAGTGTCTGGATAAAATCGGCCGCATGATCAATCTGGGTTATCCAGCTGGACCAGTCATGGAACAACTGGCCAAAACTGGCGATGCTCAAAAATATCCTTTTCCTCTGCCCATGACTGATCGAGCCAACTTCGATATGAGCTTTTCTGGCTTGAAAACTTATGCCCGAAACTTGACCGAAAAAAACTGGGGTGATAGACCACTGACCAAGCAGGAAACCGCTGACTTTTGTGCCAGTGCACAATATGCGGTTTTTCAACATATTTGTTATAAATTGAACAAATTATTACAAAAACAAACCTTCGGTCAAGTTTGGTTGGGTGGCGGGGTGGCGGCCAACATGACTTTAAGAAAAATGCTACGCCAAACTATCCGCCAAAATCACAACCACGTCACCAATCAAAAACTAGCCACGCCCTACTCCAAAAGACTGTGCGGGGATAATGCCGGGATGGTGGGGGTTAATTAAGAACGGCTGCGGTGATGTTGTCGGGCCCACCATTATTATTGGCGGCAGCAATCAGTTCATCCACCAATTTTCTTGAGTTGCCTGAATTTCTTTGAATAACTTGATTCATTTTTGTTTGATCAACTGGACCAGATAAACCATCACTACATAATAGTAAAGCTACACCTTTTGGTAGTTTGCCATAAGCTATGTCTGGTCTTGAATTTAAATTTTGGCCCACAACTTTAGTAATGACATTTCTATAAGGATGGTTTGGTGCTTCTTCTGGTTCAATAACTCCCGCCGCAACTTGCTCTGCCACCCAACTATGATCTGTAGTCCAAGGAGTCGCTTCTGTGGCGTTAAAACCATAAACTCTAGAATCACCCATATGGGCCATGGCAAAGTAGGTATCATTTGATCCTTCTGGGGTAAAAGTTGCTGCAGCAGCAACTGTAGTACCCATGCCAGCTTGGTTTGGATTTCTTTCAGCTTGATGATAAACTCGTGCGTTGGCTTCATTAATCGGGTTTGATAATAGTTGTTTCAAAAATTGACCACTTTGTAGATCTCCTTGTGAAGGTCTTTCCCTAAACAGATTTTTTAAGTTTTCGGCTGAAAAAGCTTGTTGAAACTGCTTTACCACAATTCCGGAAGCCACTTCCCCAGCTGCATGTCCACCCATGCCATCTGCTACAACCGCCAATCTGAATTTACCTATGCCTGGTAAATTAATTTCTTGAGGTACCCAAAAACTGTCTTCATTGTGCTCCCGCACCCTACCTTGATCAGTTTGGCCATAAGGTTGAATTTTAAGCTCACCTTGAGGCTCAAGATCAACCTTCTTTTTGGTGTCAACATTGGGAGCTTGTTGTGCCCTCATAGCAGAGTCAGCTGTGGAGTTGTATGTCTTTTGTGTTAAACCATCAAACACTTCCTTGGTCATCGTAAACAACTGCCAGCAGTTCATAGGTTGGTTATTATCGTTAACAAATTTGTTTCTAAAAGCAAAAGCCACACAGGGTTTGCCTTGACCGTCTATGTAACTAGTTATGGTTCTTTTTCGCCCAAAACCAGCAAAACTACTCCTGAAAACTCGCAGCTCAATTTCGATCCACTGACCATTTTCGTTTTTAAATTTAACTATATCTCGTTTGTAATCGACCTCTATCTGGCCAAGGGCAGTCACTTGTGGCCATATCATAACTTCTGCACCTTGGGGAATTCCGAAGCGGGCGGAAAGTTCTACATTATTTTGTACGGTTTGGCCATATCCATCAATTTTTGTGACGTGAATCACTTCAAGTTGTAATCGAGACAATGCCTCGCCACCAACTAATTGTTGTGCACCAACTTTGAGTCTAAGGGGAGGTTGTTTTTTGTCATACTGATCGACTATTGTTTGAATTTCATTGACAAGTTGTGGATCAACCTCCAACAAGTAGAAACTGCCACCTGGTCGGTCGGGAACAATCAAAAGTTGGCCACAATTTTCAGTTCTATTTGTACTAGCAAACAACAGTTTGCTTCCCTGCGCGTGCCACGATTCGACCAACCGCTCGTTACTAATACTTGGTCCTCCATGTTTACCTGTTAGATCTACTTTGGTTTGATCTGTAGACGGTCGAACATCAGTAATTGGTTTGGTAATAAATTTTGGTCTAACATTTTTGGGCAACAAATTCAGAAAAAAAGGATTCATAGAAAATTGATTACTACGATTACCATCAGTTACAAACTGACCATTTACAACCATGACGGGATCAACAGCATAAGGAATAAAGTGAACAATTTCGCTTGGCGATCTTGGATGCATAAATTTTTCTCAAATCGGACAAGCACCATTGTCACACTTTAAGTGCTCATAATCAATATCTTCCCACAAATCACTGTCTTTTTCGATCTCATCCAGCACCCGCATAAACTCGGAAATCGTCACCGGTTGTTCCGGCTGGTATTCATAGGCCGTGGCGTCCTGCTGGGGCATGACGCTACAACACTTGACTTGACTTTGGTACTCTTTGACCATTTTGGCAAAGGCGGCATACTTGACCTTCTTGGGGTCATATTTGAGAGTGTAGCTGACCTGGTTGCCGGTGTCTTCTAGTGGTTGACCATTTTCATCTATACCTACGATCCAGTACTTCTCCAACAACATCAGCCATTTATACTGCTCCTCCGGCGTAGCTTCTGCCGCTGTGACCAGCTCACCGTTCATACCGATACGACAAATGAGTGGCTGGGTAGGAAAACCCACCGCCGTAGATCCCTCGTAACTTCGCAGTTCTTTGACCGGATAGCCCTTATCTTGATACATTTTGACCATGGGATCATCACTTCTATACTGCACCCAGCGGATGTACTCGCGCATACTGGGTAAGTGAGCCCCTTCTGTCAAAGCAAACAGCTTGGAAATAGTGCCAGATGGTTTGATCGTGGTATTGGTATGAGGCACTACCACGCCTAGTTTTTGACTATATCGACTTGCTTCATCCACCACCGCCCGTTTGAACCGAGCCAATGTTTGCCAAAAATCCTGACTTTTTTCTTCATCAATTAGGTCACGGAAAGCGTAGCCAAACATATTCCAACCGAACTCATGAATACCGGTCATACCTACCCCAATCCGGTTGGTCCGGTCGACTTCCCGCTTGTACAGCGAGTCCATAGTATTAACCCGGATTAAAGCTCGGGTGGCGGCCCGAAAGGCCTCCTCCGCATCATCCAGGGTGGGACAGTAATAAGGCACCACATCAGCAATCACACAGTAACCACCTAGCATATTGAGCGTAATTTCGCCACAAGGATTGGGAATCTGGCTGTAAACCTTGGCTTCAGCGTTGCGGGCCAGATGGGCCAACATCTTTTCTGTCCGCTTCAAGGGCTGGTATTTGGCACTACTAGCATATTTACCATCCTGGTAGCCCTCATAACCGGCATCATTTTGGACCAATTTATGCTGGTTGATAAAGCCCGGTTCTCCCGTACCGTCCGAGTAACTGGCTTTGAGAATGGCTTCCAGCACAACTTGTGAGTGATGAGAGCGCTGACGCCAAAACTTTTCATCCACCGCCACACTATTATTGGCACTCCACAAAAACCCGCCTCGCTTGATGTTGATGAAATCCAAAATATCTGGATCAGTCCATCTTTTAGTTGCAATTCTAGCACTGCGTCTAGCCCCACCTACCAGCACACACTCGGCCAGGTAGTGATCCACAAACATGGCTTGTTTCCAGGCCGGTAAGTGTGCGCCCTTAATAGTAGCCAAACGACTGATCGCGTTCATCAAAGGTTTGGGTCCAGAAGACGGTCGGTTTTGCATGCCGCGGATGGGCTGGCCTTTGGCCCGGACTTTGGAAAAGTCCAGAACCAACATTTCATCTTTATACTTGTGCTCGTAAGCCATGACTTCAATCAACTCGATGGCTTGAGCCCAACCCTCTCTGGTATCTGGCACTTCAAACCACTGCACGCCGTTGTGTCTTCCATATTTATGCTCCGCATCACGCACACTTTCATCAAAACCCCAGACAAAATCCGGGTGGGTATCGGAGATGACACAACGTACCAGGGGCATGTTGTCCCAGTTAACCAAGCACATGTCGTCGTCATATGCTCGGCCCACACCAGAGCCATTCATCAATAAATAAAACAAAATATAAGATGAAGAAGCGGTGGAACAGTTGGTAAAAACCTCCATGTTACGGTCCGGCTGGGTTTTATCGCCATGCTGGAGATGACGACCAGACATCAGAATCGAGCCATTGGCGATGTGCTTTTTGAGCAAAGCGTGTTCTGCTCGGCGGTGTTTGGCTTGACCAGCGGGAACCAGTAAAGAATTGCCCAAGGCCACCCGATCAGCCACTTCTTCCCAAGTTTCCCACCTTTCCTTACCACTTTTTTTATCTAGAACCTTGCGCAAGTAAGTTCTTTGGGCCACCGCTTTGCCCATACCGTTATCTAGTGGTCTATTTATAAACTTCATGGGTTTTTTGGGTAGACGGCCGGTACTCACGAGTTGTTCCTTTCCTCACGATTTTTACTGCTTATGTCTTTGGTCAACTTGGAGATCTCATCAGCAAAATCGGCCACACTGTCAAAATCCCGATAAACGCTGGCAAAAAGTAAGTAAGACAAAGGATCAATTTTACGCAAACGGGATAAAACTAGGTTACCGATCTCCCAGCTTTTGACTTCATTACTTTCCTTCTGGCGCAGTTTACACTCGACTTCTTCTATCAGGTTATCGATAATGGACATAGACACCGGTCGTTTCCAGGTGGCTTTAACTATGCCTCGTCGTAGTTTTTCTCGACTGAAATCCTCTCTTTCACCATCTTTTTTGACTACTTTCAGCTCGATACCTTCAACTCTTTCATAAGTAGTAAAACGTTTACCACAAGCCGAACAAACCCGCCGCCGCCTGATCGAAGTTTCATCGTCAGCTTCGCGCGAATCGACTACGCTGGTTTGATTGCTGGTGCAGTAAGGACACTTCATAACTCTTTTTGGTCCGGCCAGACAGTTTTTTGACTAAAAAAGTCGATAAATCAACTTATTGTGTTTTTTTGAGCTAAAATACACAACATCTTGTGGTTTATCGTTAACCGGACACATAGAATCCCACGCTTAAAGGTTGGTGTCAACTAGATTAAACCCTATCAATTTATGGATTTGTCGCATCACCTTGAGGTAATTTTTGATCTGAAGCTAACTGCGATAATAAAATCTGTTGCTGTGACCGCAGTTGTGAGATAGGAGTGGTGTTAAAGCCCGGCAGTGATTTTTCCAGCTCGGCCATAGCTTGAATTTGATCCAGAAGAGCTGTTTGTAAACGATGACGCGCCGCTGGCCGGTCTGACTCTGGTAAATCCTGAATCGCTAGGGCGGCCGAGATCAGATATTTTTGACTTTTAACCGCAGTCATGACAGCTATGTCTTTTTGGCCTCGATAAACTAACTGTTCACTGGCCCATTGTCGGCGGGTAGCGTAAGTTAAGTGTAGATCAAAACGCTGTTCTGGAGTGGCTTGATACAAGCGGTAACGATCCATCAGCATCAGAGCCGGGTAAAGCACGTGGTCGGGCAGAATCGGACCGGACAGATAAAGAGTCCGAGAGCCGTAGTGATGGCCCAAAATTTGGTAAGACATAGTCAGCAAGGAAAATCCCAACACCAGTACTCCGAAACCCAGAGCTAGCACCGCCAACAACAACTTGAATTTAACAGCCAAGTGAAAATGAGACTTTGGTGTGGCCTTTGACATGCGAGTCGATTATTGTACAGCTTCAGTCCAGCCGTGAATTAAAGCCAGCCGTGAACGAGTAACACCATGCCCCAAATGGCTTGATTCAAAACCAGCAGATAACCATTGCGCCAGCGCCAGAATAAAGTCGCCTGCCCCAAGCCAAACAGGGCCAGCATACAAACCATAGCCAATGACTGGTAGCCACTGAAGCGCAAAAATATATTGGGCAGATGAAATAACAAAAATATCATCGCCACTATACTGATTTGCCAGACTACAGCCAGTTTTTTATACAAAATGAAGATCACCGACCCGATAAAACTATAAAAAAACAGCGTTTCCCAAAAACCAGTCAAGATAGCCAGAAAAAATTCATACCAAAATCTTTCGGAGGCAAACAGCGGGGCGGCAGCTACGACGCTACCTCTGGAAATCAAGGCAAACAGCGAGGTGACAAAGCCAAACACACCACCTATGGCTAATCCTAGCAGTAGACCAGGCTTGAGCCGAGTAAAACTGAAAGTCGCATTAACCGGCCGGAACTTATAAGCCACGACATAAAACCAAGCCGGTAGTCCAAAAAACAGGGCTTTGGCTATACTTTCATCAAACCAAACGGGAAAGTTAAACCACAAGCGGTAAAGCAGAAAACACACACCGATTAATAACAAAAAAGGCCAAACTGTTTTCACTACATCATGTTTGGCGCTGGGGCTGTGATGGTTTGTCTTGGACATGAGCGCTTAATGCATCAAGTACCACCTGGGCTGCTTCTTGTTGGTTGAGCGAGTAGGTGTCGATGACTACATCGTAGAGGGCAGAGTGCCAAAAATCAATCACATCTCGCTTGGTCAATAAACCACTTTCCACCACCCAGTCGTGCCATTCTTGTTTATACATTCTCTGCCATTTAGCCAGATTTTTGGCATAGCGCTCGTTCATGTGTGCGATAGCATCCTCTGGAGTGATGCTATCTCTATTGACAATCCGGTCAACGCGCACTGCCTTATTACTGCAAACCATCAAAACTTTCAAAACCCCGGGTACGCCTTGGGCCATAAAACCGGACAGCCAGGACTCCAAAATCCAGTTTTTTTGGCTGGCCAACTTTTCCCGCATACCCAGATCCACTTCACGATCGAACTCTTCACTATAAACCGTGGCATCATGGTGGGTGGAGTTGGCTTGATTAAACAGTCCCTTCTCTACCGCATAAGACCGCATGAACTCGCCGCCAGAAAACCCCCGCCAACCAGAGACACTTAAAGCCTCTTTGAGATGTTTCAGCATGGTGGTAGACCCAGCTCCGGGTAGACCAGAGATCGTGATGTTGTGATAACGCAAGGGTTCAACTGGAGGTGTCAGCCTAATCATGAGTGAAAGTATTATAGTCGCTGACGGACATAATTTCTATGCAGACGCCTACCAACTTGGAAACGATAGCGCGCATAACGCCGACAAGACATAGCCATAGTGATAGTTTGGGACAGGCGGACCAAATGTTGTTTGGCTTCCGCCAACGTAATATGAGCAAATCGACCTGGATAGTAATGGACTATTTTGTTGCGACAAATCAACCAGCTCTCCCACATTTCCTGCGCGATCTGACGACTGCATAGTCTGGTCAAATCATCAAACAGCCACCACTCATCCCTCTGTCTGACCGGTACGTCGGGATTAAGCGCCCGACCGATACGAAATTTTTTGGACATAACTACTCGATCACTGACTAAACCTAACTGATTTAAGTAATGTTTTAAAAATCCCTCATAAGCTTTGGCAAAAGGTAAAACCACGTGAGCATAGTCGATCAGCGATTGACCACTCTCCAGTTCCCGCTGATAAAGTGTGTACGAGAGTTTGATCAGATCTTGAATTTCCGGTTGCAGACCAGATAGAAGAACCGGCATGGGCGTAGTAGTCATCAAACCATCAGCCAGGACTGGGGCGGGATCAGACATTCTGGTAAACTAAGTAAGCTGACAAAAAAAACACTTAGTCAGTTTCATCATAACATGTATGCTGTATCGACTTTGGAATAACTGGACTCAAGTTCTGCACAATAAGCGCCGTAAAAGGGTGAATCGTATCCGGCTTAACTTACGTCAAGTTGTCACCGGTCAAAGTCTACACTCCCATAGTCGCTCTATTCTCAAACTATTGATACCCGAATCGCTGCATCGTAGGTACCGTAGAGCATCATCCAGAGTCAGAAAATTGATTATTGTTTTACTGTCAGCTTTTTTGATATCGGCGGTTGTAGGAGTTTTTTTGCTTATGCGCGAGCTACCCTCTCCCCGCAAATTGGCAGAGCAAAATACTTTTGCTGCCAGCTCCCAGATTTTTGACCGCCACGGCACTTTACTCTACGAAATTTATGCTGATTCCAACCGGATTCCGGTGTCTCTGTCACAACTGCCTCCATATGTGGGTCAGGCCACCATCGCCATAGAAGATAAAAATTTTTACCGTCACCTGGGTTTTGATGTCATGGGTATGTTGCGAGCTGTGAAAACCAACGTTAGTGGCGATCGTTTGGCCGGCGGATCTACCATTACACAACAACTGGTCAAAAATACTTTGTTATCGCGTGAACGAACTATCCAGCGCAAACTGAAAGAGTTTGCTCTGTCTATTCTCACCGAGGTGCTTTATACCAAACCAGAAATTTTGGAGATGTATCTTAACCATATTTCCTACGGTGGCACGGCAGTAGGTATCGAGGCGGCATCAAAGCTGTACTTTGACAAACATGCCAAAGACTTGAGTTTGGCAGAAGCTACTCTTTTGGCCGGATTGCCTCAAGCTCCCAGCCGCTACTCCCCTTTCCAGTCCGATGCCTCGGCTGCCAAGAGTCGTCAGCAGGATGTCTTGCGCCGGATGGTGGAAGATAAGTACATCACCCAAGCCCAAGCCGATGAAGCCATAAAAGCTCCTCTCAACTACACTCTGTCCACTGTCAATATCCGCGCCCCTCACTTTGTGTTTTATGTCCGAGATCTGCTGTATGACATGTACGGCGTAGAAACAGTGGAAAAAGGTGGCTTGAGAGTCACAACTACCCTGGATTTGCCTCTGCATGAAGTGGCCCAGGCCTCACTCTCGGCTGAATTGAAGGACCTCAAACGCCTGCGGGTCAGCAACGGGGCAGCCATGATCGTCAAGCCCAACACCGGTGAGATCTTGGCCATGATTGGCTCCAAAGACTACTTCGATGCTACAGCCGGTGGCAAAGTCAACGTCACGATTGCGCAAAGACAGCCGGGCAGCTCGATCAAACCCATCATGTACGCAACTGCCTTTCAGTTGAAGTTGCTCAACCCCGGCACAATTTTGGTGGATACTGCCACTTGTTTTGATGTACCGGGCCAGAAAAAATACTGTCCCAAAAATTATGATGGCGGTTTTCACGGCCCGGTCAGCGTCAGGGCTAGTCTAGCCAACTCATATAACATCCCGGCCGTCAAAGGCCTGAAAACTATCGGGCTGGAAAACTTCATCCATCAAGCCAATGCTATGGGCATCACGTCCTGGACTGATCCTAGTCGTTATGGTCTATCACTGACTTTGGGCGGAGGTGAGGTCAAAATGATCGACATGGCCCAGGCCTTCAGCGTGCTAGCCAATCAAGGTGTTAAAGTACCAATCACGCCTTTTTTGAAAATAGAAAATATCTCCGGCCAAGTTCTACTGCAAAATAACGTGGCTGATCGGGTCAAAAACTTGGATTACTTGACAGTCAATGATGATGTGGGTCAGCAGGCAGATCTGGTCCGAGTGATGGATAGAGCCCCGGCCTACATGACCAGTCATATCATGCAGGATAATGTGGCCCGGACGCCAGTTTTTTCTGCCCGTAGTAAACTGGTCATCCCCAATCAAGTGGTCAGTGCCAAAACCGGTACCACCAATAACTTGAAAGATAACTGGACAGTGGGTTTCACACCGGAATTTCTGACCATCACCTGGGTAGGTAATAATGACGGCACTCCCATGAATCAAGCTTTGGTTTCTGGCGTGACCGGAGCGGCTCCGATTTGGCATGACATCATGGCTTATGTTTTGAAAGATCAAAAGCCCATTTGGCAAGAAAAACCCAGTGATGTCAAGTCGGCTCTGGTTTGCCCCCACGGTTTTCCCAAAGTAGAAAATGAAGTTTGTCCTCTGTCTGGCGGACCAGAACTCTACTGGACTATGAGCCAACCATCAGCCAGCAGTTATGTCAAAGAACAAGTCTGGATCGATCCCGCCACTGGTCAGCCACCCCCACCGGGAGTCCAAGTAGATGGTTTAGTGTTGGAAGAACACACTTTTTATCAAGACCCGGTGACCGATAAATCATGTCTGGACTGCCGACCTACTCCGACACCCGGAACATAACATAAATATGTACAAAAAGTTTTATAAAGCCAATCTGCGGACCAAAGCCGTAGCCGGTATCCGCCATTGGAGTGCTAAACGCGCTATTAAAATCGGTATTTTATTGGGGCTAGTCGCCTTTACTTCTACTGCCCTCTTCCTTTACTTTAATACTGATATTCCCCTGACTGCCCCTATCACCAACTTGACGCGATTTAATTTTTTTGTCAAATCGCCAATCAAAACCAAACGCAGTGTCTGGGGCTACTTACCCTACTGGAACCTGAAAAGCTATCAGCCGGCCCCAGAGCTGACCGACCTGCTGTATTTTTCTCTGGCCATCGGGGGTGATGGTCGGCTGTTGACCAACTCGGCCGGCGAGCCGGACATGGGCTACACCCGGCTCAAAAGCGATGAATTTCTGGACATCGCCAACCAACTGATTAAAGATAAAAAGCGATTACATCTGACCTTGATTCAGTTTAACGGCGATGATGCCTATGCTTTCTTAAACTCTGATCAAGCTCAAACCAATCTGGAAGAAGCTCTAGATTCTGTTTTGCTGGCTTATCCTTTTGGTGGAGTTAATTTGGATGTAGAGCTGAATGGTTCTGGTTCAGCTAAACTTCAACCCAAGTTTAGTGCCTGGGTACACCGACTACGGACTCATCTTAACTCACGTCATCAAGATATTAAGCTATCTATAGCCACTTATGCCTCGGCTGGTAAGGGTCAAAATATCTGGGATCTGGCTACTTTATCTCAAGATGTCGATGCTTTTGTGGTCATGGCCTATGACTTCCACCGCGTGTCATCACCGGTGGCCGGGCCGGTAGCCCCCCTATTTGGTGGCGTGACTTACTGGGACAGCGACATTAACTCACATTTGAAAGACTATTTAGCTCAAGTTCCACCGCATAAAATTTTACTGGGCGTGCCGTTTTATGGTTATGAGTGGCAAACCACCAACCGTGATGCGCAGTCAGCCACTTTTCCAGATACTGGTGCTACCGCCACTTATAAAAGAGTGGAAGAAATATTGAGTGATAAAGACAAACTGAAAGTCAAAGAAAACTGGAATGAAGCCGCTCTGTCACCGTATCTGACCTATGAGTCGGGTGGCAAAACTTATGTTTTATACTACGACAATCCCCGCTCGATTTCTTATAAATTGGATTACGTTAACGAGTTAAACTTGGGTGGCGTGGCGATTTGGGCATTGGGGTATGAGGGTGAGACGCGGGAGTTGTGGGAGGTGATTGGGGGGAGGATATAGTTAATCCCCTTCTTTGACAGAGTCCAACACAACTTTAACTGGTTTAAACGACTCAACCAAAAAATTGTAGGGGTTTTCAGTTTGGTGTCCATCAACCAGAATAATAGACATATCACATCCATAATATGTAAATGGAATAATGTCAACATCATGACCATTAATCTCTAAATGCTTTTCACCTGCGAATACAGTCTTGTATTCAGGAAATATGGCTTTCAGTAGTTTAGCAGCTCTAGATTCTGGCATACTAGCAAGTTCGTTAAATAATTCTTGTGCCTCCATAATGTTTTTTGGTGTTTGTTGTCTTAGTCCTAGTAATTTATTTTTAAAAGGGGGTCGACACATATCCAAAATACGGTCTAAACTATTGGAGTCAGTTGAATTAAAATTGTACAATCTATTAAGATTAGAGTCATTATCGTTAACTCTCTCTGATTCTTTATCCAAAGCATCAGGTAGTTTATCTTTTATAAAATCAAAGATTGGTTGTAAAACATAAATCATTGAACTTTTCTGAAACTCAACCAAATCAATGTGAACTGCCCTAGCAGTAGCTTCTTGTTCACTTAGACCAGAATTTATTAACATTTTTATAATCTCTGGTCTTAATGACTCTATTAAGTCCGACCAATACCTATCAATAATATTTTGTATGACTGGTAGTTTTAGTAAAGTACCCTGTATTTCATATTCCGAAACTATTGGTGATATAAACTTTCTTCTCATTAGATCTACATCTTTCAACAATTCATTTGGTATCTCGCCATTAATTTGTGCTGCTCTAATCACTTCTCCCAAAACCAGCACAGCTTCATAAATTTCAAAGCGTGTTAAATTAGGTGCTGCTTGTATTAGGTAGTCTTTATACATAGTGAAAACTTTTTGAGAATATTCTTCCAAAGCCGTATCAATCATAATAATTGTTTGCTGATAATCTTGAGACAAATTCGAATTATTTATCAAAAGTTTTAATAAATCAGAACGCACTCCATTAACGTTTCTAATAAAATGCATTGTCGTTTCAAGTTCTTTACTTGAATTTATACCAGTGGTTAATAAACTAAGAACACCAATGTCTTCGCTTAAACGATAAAGTTCTGGTAGGTTTTGATAAACACCAACCATTCTTTCTTGACAAACAATTAATGTGTCTGGTTGCAATTTATAAAATGATTCTGCAAATTCTATTAAATTATGTAGTTCTAAACTTAATCCTGGAATGGCAATAAGTTCTAATCTTTCAGACTCATCGTAGTCTGGTGCTTGAGCACTACCAGTAAAGAGACTTCTGTACTTATTAAATCTATCTTTGTTACCCGTTATTAAAAAATCATAAAAAGATTTTAAATAATCAACTTCATTTAAAGAAGCATAGTTATGCACTGATTGATGGATCCAGCCTAATTTGTTGGTGTTCAATCCTTCAACTTTTACTGCTTGATCTCTCATCATCCCTCTGGCTTGTTCGTTGGTGGCTATTGGTAGTTGCCTTTGTAGTATTCTTAGGGCTCCCATTTCACGTTGATCCATTCCCTCATGAAATAACCTAGCAAATACAATGCGTAGGTTTGTTAATGTTTCTACTTCGGTGCGCGCATCACCCACACTAAGCTGGCTCAATCTGTGGGCGGCTGTAATACGAATATAACAACTACGCCTATCTTCTCCAGATAGTCTGGATTGAGCAATATACTCAAACAAGTCAATTAATGACTCATATGTTTTGCAGTTCTCTGGTTTTATTCTGATTTCAAACATAAAGTCTGACCATGCTTTTTCTGAATTAAATAGTTTTCGTTCAAGGTCAACATAATAAAGTCGTGGTTGCTTTAGTAAAAAAGTTTGAAAATCTGAATTCTTGCCCTTTATAAAATCCCAAAATGGCACTTCTTTTTCTGGCAATGAAATATCCGCTGGGTGTGACAAGAACACGTCTAAACAACTCAATTGGTTTGCTTGTAACAAGCTATACACAACACCGGTTGTCAGTCTTCCGTCTTCTAAGACCAAATCGCTGATGTCATCAGCGTCAATTAGTAAACTAGCTATTTGAGGTGAGTTAATAGATAATTCTTTCTTGAGAGCGAGAATCAATTTTGTTTCTTCAACCGGCAACATAGCCATAAATTCAGGATTTAAATTGCGAACATGAGTTTTAATAAACTGTGGATCAAAAAGATGTCTATATTTCCATACTAAATGAGGATTTATCGAACTTTTATCTGCAACTTGGCCAAGCAAGATATCATCTTTCTCACTTATTAGTTCTAAATTCATTAATTCTTCTATGAGCCGAACCGAAGGTTGATCGCTTATTTGAAGTTGCTCCAACCTATCATTATTATTAATAATGTATAAAATATGATCTAAATATTTAAGATCAATATGCTTTCTACCATCTACGCGTTCTGTACCATATCGATTTCTAACAAAAGTATTACTCAAAAATGTAATTAACTCTTTCTTTGGCGTCTCTTCATCGCTACAATCTTCTAAGGCCATTGCTAAGCTTTCTGACAATTCATCTTCATGCCCTTCATACAGAAGTCCTAGAATTTTAAATTCTGTTAAACCATGCTTTTCAATAATATCTTCAGGCATCAAAGAAGAGATTTTTAAAACACCATCAAGTTGCTTGCGTTTTTCTAGTAATTGGTTATATCTATCAACATCTCTAATTATTAAAAATTCATTTCCTAATACCATCTCAACATGAATCAGCCAGATTAAATCTGTTGGTACAGACGTAATCCTTAAAGCTTTTTCTAATCTGATTTTTTTCGACGAAGGCGCATTAAAAGAATTATTAACACCATGATTTCTTTCTTTTTCATCGTTAAACTCTGGAGAATTAAGTAAAAAATCAATATCACTATTTAAGAGATGCCAGCCCGCTCTAGATAACATAAGCAAATTATTGCCATCTGGCTGATCAAATAATTGAGAAAGCGTTTCCAACTGTTGATCCAATAACACCAAACCTGACTTCATGCCTGCCTTCTCTTCATGATTTGGAGACATTTTTAAACGGACATAAACATGGTTTTCTAATAATTCTATTAAAAAATCTAATTTATCTGGGTCCAATGATTGATTTAAGATAGAATGTAAATCTAGATCACCAACGGTTCTTGTGAGTTGATCTTCACCAATAACAACTTGTAGATTGGTTAAATACCATATTTTTGCACATTGATCTAATGTTTTAATTTGTTGAGAAGTAAAACCACCAGCTCGAACAATTTCCGCTAAAATTCTCAACTCTGGAGTAAGTGTTGTAACAGTCCCATCGTTAAGCTGATTAGCGTAAACTTGAGATCTTAAAAATGGATAATTGCCAATTATTTGTTTTACATTTTCGACAACATCCTGATCAGCAGAACCAAAAGCATAGATAACAGATAACATATCGGGTTGACAAACATGGGAGTGAAAGTAACCAAAATCACGCAATCTTTGAGATCCTAGTTGGATGACATTGTTGTTCAATAATTTAATTTTTTCAATCCAATTTTCATCAACTTGTGCAATTCTTAACATATGGTGCGAACTGAATCCTTGAGTGTTTAGTTCGAGAACAAGCTCTCTAGCGTTTGGCACACCTTTATTTATTAAAAATCGAACTAGTAGTAACCGAAAAATACGCTCAACCAGTGAATTATCTAACTGTGGCAAATCTGTGATTGGCCGATAATTATATTCGGTCATATAATGATAGTGTTTGCGTCGAGAAGTGTAATATTCCTCCAATATTTTTTGTTCTTCATCAAATCTGCGTTCCACAATTTCTAGTAGAGCTTGTATTTCAGGGGTAATTTTTGAATCAGGTTCACCAAAATTCTTGAGAAATAAATCGCTAAACCTGTTGGCTGAATTAGGATCTTCCGTTTGCATTAAATTTCTTTTAACTTATTAGAAAAACTGCCCATAAACTTTAACTATCTTCTCAAACATTCTGAACTTTTTGAAGCAGTAACTGGCCTGTTGCAATACTTGCCCCTTTCAACTTAAACCTTCTTTTTTTTCTCTTGTTCTTACCCCCTTCTCATGATACTATCGGCCCACTGTGGCCAGAGGAAAACCCACCCGCTCCGGCCTGCCCCAATTCCGGCCTTCCACTGACCGGTTAGGTTTATCGCGCCCCCAAAAATCCCACTACACTCCCCGCCAACTCCAGGCCGTCAGAAGTGTGCTTTTATCTTATGCCATAAAAACCTACACGGCCTATTACTCCCAGCAATTAACCGACCCGACCGATCGAGTTCAATCCCAGATCACCAAACCTGACACTAAATCCAAAAGTAAAATCCTCCCCCACCACCGCGCCAACCGCCGGATCAAAAAGCACTTACTGGGTGAGACGATTATTTTTCCACCAGCCACTAGTTTTTTTTGGTCGATGTTGAAAAAAACCCAGCCCGTTTTGGTCGGTAAAAATCAAACCACTCCAAAGCTAAAAAATAAATCAGGACTACAATCACAAAATAAATCTATTCTTACCACTAAGCTACATTTGATATCGGTATGGATCACTGAACTAAAAACTAAATTTCAATTGAAAAAGAAACCAAAACATCAGTTCAAATTCAAGTTCTTATCAAAATTTAACTCACAATCTCAACCCCAATCCAAGCCCAGAACCAAACCCAAAAAATCGCCCAAAAAACGATCTTGGACACATCGCTTGGTGGACTTGATCGTCAAACCAGTCACCAAGGTCCTCTTCCCCTTCTACTACACCTTACGCTACCACTGGCTAGCCAGCATCATCACTCTCATCGGCATGACTGCGATTCTGGGCCTGATGTTTGTCATCAATAGTGTGGTGTTTTTCCAGCTGCCTACCCCAGAAGTTTTACGCACTCCACCAGACAGCACCACTCAAATTCTGGATAGAAACGGCGTTCTGCTCTACTCCATCTATGACACACAAAACAGAACCATCATCCCCCTGTCTGATATTCCTGACGTAGTCAAGTATGCCACCATCGCTATCGAGGACCAGGATTTTTACTATCATCATGGTTTTTCTCTGCGGGGAATTTTCCGGGCTCTGCAAACCAACTATCAAAACAAAACTATGCAGGGCGGCTCAACTATCACCCAGCAGTTAGTCAAAAATCGCCTGCTGACCAATGAAAAAACTTTGAGCCGTAAAATCCGTGAGTTGGTACTGTCCGTCTGGGTAGAAGTTAATTTTTCCAAAGACCAAATCTTGGAAATGTACTTAAATCAAGTCGCTTATGGCGGAGCCACGTATGGTATCGAGGCAGCCAGCCAAAGATTTTTTGGCAAACATGCCAAACAGCTGAACTTATCCGAGGCCGCTCTTTTGGCCGGCTTGCCGGCCGCCCCTTCTGTTTACTCACCGTATGGACCCAATAGCGATCTGGCTTTTGAGAGACAACGAGAAGTCCTGCGCCGGATGGTGGAAGATCACTACATCACGCCGGAACAAGCTCAAACGGCTGGTCAACAACAATTAAGTTTCAAAACCAATGCCACTCAAATCAAAGCCCCGCACTTCGTGATGTATGTCCGTGATTTGCTGGCCAAACAGTATGGCGAGGATTTACTGGAACATGGTGGACTGGTTATACAAACCACTCTGGACTACTCGCTACAAGCCAAAAGTGAAAAAGTCATCAAAACAGAAGTAGATAAAATCCGTCGTCTGCGCATCAGTAACGGAGCCGGCCTGATCACCAAGCCCCAAACCGGTGAAGTTTTGGCTATGGTGGGGAGTGCTAACTACTTTGATTTTGCCCACGACGGTCAGGTCAACGTGGTACTGCGACCCCGTCAGCCGGGTAGCTCCATCAAACCACTGACTTATGCTCTGGCTTTCAGTCAGGGTTTGACACCGTCATCCACGATCGAGGACTCTCCCGTCACTTATCAAGTCGCTGGTAGTCCGGCATACAGCCCCAAAAACTATGATGGCAAATTTCATGGCAAAGTGAGTTTGCGCGAAGCCCTGGGTTCTTCTTATAACGTGCCTGCTGTCAAGCTACTGGCTAGACTGGGAGTCAACAATTTGTTGGATTTTGGTCAAAAAATGGGCATCACTACCTGGTCTGATCGTACTCGATTTGGTCTGTCTCTGACTCTGGGCGGGGGTGATGTCAAAATGAGCGAGATGGCCATAGCTTACGGAGTTTTGGCCAACTTGGGCAACAAAGTTGAGCTGAATCCCATTCTCAAAATTACTGATAATCAAGGTCAGGTGATTTATCAAAATGACTGCGCTCTCAACCACCAAAACTGTACTGTTAATCAAGTCCTTGATCCACGCGTAGCATACCAAGTCACCCATGTGCTGTCAGATAATGTGGCCAGAACTCCAGCTTTTGGCCCTTATTCCCAGTTAAATATCAAAAATCAACAGATCGCGGTCAAAACAGGTACGACCAATAATTTGCGAGACAACTGGACTTTGGGCTATACCTCTGACTACTTGGTCGCCACTTGGGTCGGTAATAATGATAATACGCCCATGAGCTACGTGGCCTCCGGCGTGACCGGGGCATCACCCATCTGGAATAGTTTGTTTCAACTGGTGCTTGATCAGGACAAACCCCACACTTTCACTGTACCAGACGGTATCGTCAATCTGGCAGTTTGTGCCCAAACCGGTACCCTGCCTTGCCGAGGTTGTACGATTAAGCAGGAAGTATTTCTGTCCGGCACCGAACCCAAAACGGCCTGTCGGGTAGTACCATCACCTACCCCAGCCACCAAAACACCGGCTGTCTGGTTGCCCACCACTCAAGTTACACCACTTTCCAATCGGGAACGGACTTTACAGGGCATAAACACCGGTCGGCAATAATGGTTTAGCAAGACAACAATAATTTACCAAACAAACAATAATTGACTAAATAGGCCAGTAACAATGGGCTAATCGGTCAGTAAAACTTAATCTGCAGTTAGCTGAAGAAAAAAAGCGATAATAAGAGTCAAAATCAACAAAATAGGAGCGATGAGTTTGGCGATCAGTTTCTTTTTCTTTTGGTGAGCTTTGGCTTTATTTTTGGCTAAACGCTCGTTTATTTTTTGTTGCTTTTGTGCCTCAACTTGAACTGTGTCTTTAGCAACTTGTTCCCAACTCGTATCTGAAGAATTAGATGGTGGCATTTATAATTATTTCTCGTGATTGGAAGTGCGCATCACATTAACTTTGGCGACAATTAAGTTAACTACTTGATCAATAGATAAATCACTAGTATCTATCACCCAAGAATCTGGAGTTTGTTGTAGCGGGTCAACTTCTCTCTCTCTATCTCTTTTATCTCGCTCAAGTAGGTCTTGATAAACTTCTTCAAAGGTAATTGATTGGCCGCGAGTTTGTAAATCAAAATGACGTCGCTTGGCCCGAACTATATCGTTAGCCGTCAAGTATATTTTTAACTTTGCATGAGGTAAAACTCGAAAAGTAATATCTCGACCTTCCATTACAACCTGGTTATTGTGAGCAATTTCTTGTTGTTTTTTGACCAGGACTTGACGAACTTGAGAGTGAGCGGCGATCTTGGACGAGTCATTCCCAACAGCTTCGGTTCTAATAGCCCAAGAAACATCCTCGTTGTTAAGTAGAACTGTGGTTAGTCTACCGTCTTTTTCTGCATCAGTTGGGTTGCGCATTACGATTTTGGATTCAGCCAAAAGTGTGGCTGCTGCTTTTTCATCATTAACATCGGTGTTTGTACGATGACACAACAATGCACCTACCCGATACATAGCGCCGGTATCGACATATAAAAACCCCAATCGCTCCGCCACCAAGCGCGACACAGTCCCCTTACCCGCCGCCACCGGACCGTCAATGGCGATTTGAAAAGAATCGGCCATAACCACTTCCTATTTTCTGGATCTGGACTTGGGTGATTTCTTGCTACCTCTTTCACCCGGCTCGACCATCCACTCGTCACGGTCAGCTGTCAACAATCCACCCAGGCCGACCACGATCAAAATCAGTGGCCAGAAGTTCCAGAACTCACCTGGCAAAAGTCCTAAGTTACTGGCCAGTAACACAAAACCCATGACGATCAGGGCGGCCGGCCAGAAATATTTTTTGGGCATTTGACTCCTTTATAAATTGAGCTTACTAAAATAGTAGTGTAACGCTTGAAGAAAAAAAGTGTAAGGGGCAGTTAAAAACCCTTGAGTCGGGTTTTAACCAACCTTTCGATTTGACGTCTTTCATCGCGTTTTTTGACATCAGATCGCTTTTCGTGAGTTTTCTTACCCACTCCGATTGCAAACGTGAGTTTGATATGACGGCCTTTGGCCCCCAAAGTCAGTGGTACCAGAGTCACTTGTTTGCGTTCCACCACACCAATTAAGTGATTAAGCTCGTGTTTGGTCAAAAGTAGTTTGCGAGTTCTTTTGGGGTCATAGTCCTTGACACTGGCAAACTTATACGGCGCAATTTGCGCGTTGACCAAAAACGGTTCGTGACCCAAAATTTTGACAAATGAACCAGTCAAACTACCATGGCCCAAGCGGACACTTTTGACTTCTGGGCCATGCAAAATGATGCCGGCCGTGTAGGTGTCGGTCAATTGGTACTCAAACTTAGCAGTCTTGTGAGTAATTAAGGCCATAGACCAGATTATATGCTAGTCTGGCAGTTGGTAAATGAGAGAACCGCTGACTCCATAAACTCCCCGATCAGACACCAATAAATTGCTGGCTGACTTGAGAGAAAGACTGACCACTTCGCGCTGGAGTTGACCAGACTGCTTATTGATGACCAAGACCCGAGCATTTTGGCTATCTAGCACATAAAGATTGCTCATACCAGGTCTGGTAGTCAAACTGGTTATATTCGTCAGGGGTTGACTCAAGCCCTGGATGGTAAATGCCTGGGCCCGACCAGCTTTAAACAGCAAAATCTGACCTTGATTAGTTCCCAGCCAAACTTGATCATCCACAGCCATAGCTACTATGTTTTCAAACTCGGCACCCAATGGCTCCACCAACCACCCCACCGGCTTACTGTAACCAGAACTGGATCTGTTGTAACGGAAAATATTGCGCTTCACCGGATTAAAAACATAGATTGTATCGTCAAAACTAGCTAGCAAATTGGCATCACGATTGGCATCACTGGCTTCAATCAATCTCGTCGTTTTACTGTCAACTAAACTCCAAATACCATCAGATAGAATCGCGGCTGTATTGTTACCGATATAAACCATTCCAGCTGCACTAGATGCTGTATCAGCCGGTGAAATAGTGGTGCTTTTATCAGACAAGTTGAGGCGAATCAATTTTTTCTGACCCATGTCCAACAAGCCCGCCTCCGATGCTGCCGCCGCACTTAACTGGGCTACAAATCCTGACTCGACTGAACTTAAATCCAGATAAACCGGCAGTTCTTTCAGCTCGGTTTTTTGGGCCAGATCCAATAAAATTTGGTCAACCTTGGTCAGTTCCTTGCGGGCAAGTTGAGCCACGCTGGAGTCAACGCTTGAAGCAGTGGCCACCAGAGACAACTCTGATCGCAAATTAATAGCTTGCGTTCTGGCTTGAAATACATCGCTGTCTGTCAAGCTCTCGATTTGTTCTCTGGCTAAAATCATGGGTGCTAGTTGAGCCAAAGCTTGGTTTTGACCACGCCAAATCCAGACAGATAAAATCAAGATGACAAATACCAAACCGGCCAAAATGGCCAAAAATATTAACCGACGAGGTTTGGTCGGGGCAGAAGAAAGATATATTTTTTGACCAGTTATAACTTGCCACAACCAGCTGGCTTGAGATTTAACTTGAGTAAAAACGTGACTGACTGTGCGCCAACTTATTTGTAAATTACCTGGCTTAAACCGAGTTAATTGGCTCATGCCAAACCGTAGCCAAGCCCAAATCCGGATAAAAAATTGTAGCGATAAACTAGGCCACTTAACCCCAACCAGCCAATGTCGCCTAGATTGCAGCTCGGACTTGAAAGCTGATTCGGGAGGGTTGTCTGGAGTGGAAAAATCATCATCAACACTAGAGCTCGATAAAGTTTGGTCGGTGTCTTGATTCAAAGTATCAGTCATTGTTTCCGGCTCAACATCATCAATTGACGGCTCTTTAACTTTATCGGGTGGTTTCACTGGTGCTGGCAGTGTGACTTGAGTGGGTGAAGTGGCCTGGTTTAATTGAGGCGTAATAAAAGACAAAGCGATGCCGGCTGACTGGTTGTCTCGCCCGATCTCACTGTTGATGGCTTGACGGATGACGTTGATCTCGAAGCCATCGGCTAGGCGCTGACATAACTCTGTCTGGTAGTGATTGGCACCGGCTGTGCTGATAACTAAAACATCATCTTTTTGCCAGACACCCTCCAAAATTCCTATTTGATTCTGGCTAGATAATAATCTTGAGGCCACCTTTTGACGTCGCAAAATCACGCTTGATCGCCATGTGGCCAGAACCAATTTCTGCTCTGTTGTCAAAACTCCGGCCAAACTTAATTGACAATCTTGTCTGATAGCTTGTTCACTTAACTGCTGTATAAATCCATAAAGATCAGCCGCACCAGACATTTTGATATCATCCAAACGGCTGACCAAGGTTTGACCCAATTGACTAGCTGAAGATCCTGTTAGAGAAACAACATAAATTAAGTTAGCTTGACGACCACACTCTACCCTGCCGGCGTGAGACCAGACATTGGCTTGGGGCAGGCCAACGAGATAAGAAACGATAGCTCGTGGCATGGCCGTAGTATACACCAGACCAAAAATGGGGATTTTTAAGATAAATTTTAAACAAATAAATAGTAAATTAAAGCCAAAAGTGCCAAAAAGGCGTGCACGATACCAATAAAGATCAGGGGTAAAGATAAAGACGTCATGATAGTAGAGCGCATCAACTGCACCTGACGCACGATCAAAACGCTGAAAATAAAGTAAATCACCCCACCCACCAAAAGCATCAATTTAATGGCTAATAAAAATAAATCGGTAGTGGTAAAAACCAGTGACGGATCAGTGATGCCGGAGCCGATATTGAACATTAGCTCACCCTCCCCTCGATCTGTTCTTTTTCTTCTTCCAAAATCAGCTCATTGATCAAAGTAGTAACTTTGGTCGGGTGCGGCACACCGGCAAACTCAAACTCCCGCTTTTCGGCCGCGGTCTGGATAGTCACCGTGCCATAATCAAAAAGCGCGGCTAGTAAACCGGCGCTTTGAGCCGTGGTATCTTCAATTTTATCGATTTTGGCTGAAGAAATATTTTTATAAATCAAACTGAAAAAGTCCACGTCGATTATTCTTTCGTCAGTGATAATGTAGGCGTTGAAAAACCACTTGAGGAATGACTCAAAAACAAAGCCCAAAAGCAGTAAGTACCAAGCCAAAGTGATAGCAGTTTGATAACCGGCGGGTAGAAAAACAAAAAAGGCCAGTTGAGAAAAGAAAATCGGCAAAACAGCAGCTGCGGCCGCCATTAGGATCCAGCCGACTTGGGTCACTGGGTGCTGGCGTAGGAGGAGTAAGACTTGCTCGTTGGGGGCTTGGGTGCTGAAAGCCAACTTAAGTGGTTTGGCCAAAAAAGCCCGCAGTGGGTTACTGCTGGCCTGAAACGACTTCATGATACTGGAGTAGCGATCGGCTCGATTGGCAAAATTATGAGACGGGCTACGGGTAGTAGTTACTTGATCGATGTTTTGAGGGGCTTCTCTGGCGTCAAGAGGTTGGGGTAGCTCATCCACGGCGTGCTTGTCGCGGATTCTGACTGCTTCTGTGGTCTTGGCAACTGTGCCGGCATCAAAAATATCGGGCATGTTGGCACTTATTATACTACCAAACTTTCAACTTAACCTTGTTTAAGCACTTTCAAAAAAGTGTCCTGATCCAGTTCAATTTTGCCAAACTGCTTCATTTTCTTTTTGCCTTTGGCCTGCTTGCTTAATAGTTTTTGGCGCCGAGTCACATCACCACCGTATAACTTGGCGGTGACATCTTTACGATACGCCGACAAAGTTTCCCGGGCGATAACTTTGCCACCGATCGTGGCTTGGATCGCCAACTCAAACTGTTGGCGGGGCAAAACTTCACGCAATTTTTTGACCATAGCTCGCGCTTCATAATCTGATTGATCACGCACGGTCAAAAAACTCAAGGCTTCGATCGGTTCTCTGTTCAGTAAAATAGTGATTTTGACTACATCAGCCAGCTGATAAGAATTGACTTCATACTCCATCGAGGCATAACCGGAAGAGACCGATTTGAGTGTGTCGTGAAAATCACCAATCAGCTCGGCCAAAGGCACCTGACAGTTCAACTGGGTTTGACCACCGATGATATGACTGACTACAAAACTTCCCCTTTTCAGCCGGACCAGATCCAGACACTCGTGCACGTAAGCTTGGGGTGTATAAATCGTCACATCAGCTATCGGCTCGCTGACGCTAGCGATTTGACTGGGATCCGGCATCTGACTCGGACCAGTGATAGACAAGGTTTCTCCCTGGGTGTTAACTACTTGATAAGTTACCGATGGCCTGGTACCGATGATCTGGATATTAAACTCCCGCCATAGGCGTTCCAGTACAATCTCGGCATGCAAGATACCCAAAAATCCCACACTATAACCACT
>CAZIBX010000001.1:0-66210 GCA_964537615.1 uncultured Pseudomonadales bacterium | reverse complement strand
CTCTAGGTGTGGGAGGAAATGTTAATCTACTCACTGGTAATGCCTACTATATAGCAGGTACTTCAGTTCTTGATGCTACTACTCTTGGTAACGGGGTAGTTAACTCATCACTGACTAAAGTAGGAGCACTAAATAGTGGTTCTATTAGTACTGGCTTTGGCGCTATTGATACTGGAGCAGATAACATAGTCACTACCGGTACCATGGGTTCATACTCCAATACTTCCTTCCTTGGTGCTGGTGTCTCTATCAGTGGTAACTTGGGAGTGGGAGGGACGGCTAGATTTGTGGGAAATGTCGGAATCGGTCAAACCGCCAATGGTAGTTACAGCTTGGGTGTAACGGGTGCCGCCAACTTCACTGGTACAGTTACGGCCGGTGATTTTTCTTGCTCTGATTGTCTAGGTCAAGGCGATATCGGGGCCAGCGCAGTAGGTCAAGGAGAGTTAAAGACTGCCACTTCATCAACAGCCGGTACCGGAAACCTTGATGTGGCCATGAATGATTACTCATTTTTCCCAAGCATTGAAGCCGATGACTGTGATGACACGTCAGGACAACTCAATGTTTTTCTGGCAAACGCCACCAATGACACTGTAGGTAGATTCAGGATAATCAACATGAGCTGTGTCAGTGGTAGTTTTGATATCCGCTGGCGTTATGTGACTGCATCAGACCATCCGACTATCTGGACAGTGGTTAATGCTGGCGGAACCATTGCCAATGTCTGGCAGAGTGAAGATCCAGTCAATCCAGAGGAATATCCGGCCAATCCCAACCCATTTATCGGCACCTCTCTTAAATCTGGCCAGCGTTTTGCTTCAGTCAAACCCTTGACGGTCACCCAGTTATCTAATTTTATCAATCAGCTGTCCGCCTCCGATCAACAGGCAATTACCGATCTACTTCGCAACTACATTGTCAACAAAAGGGGCTGGCTTTCCAGCTTTGATCAAATCAGCGACCTGGAAAAGATTGAATCACGTTATTACGAAGCCGGCAGGTTTTGGGCCATGCGTTTTATCGCACAAAATTTCGGCATTGACCCGGCAGAATTGATTGTTGAAACAACTACCGTTAACTCGCTGGATGAACTGGTTGTGAAACCCACCGTGGATTCCGTTATTTCTGGTCATTTGGCACAACGTAACTCCACCATCACTACCAGAGAACAAAAGGAGGAAGAAAAAAAGGCGTTGCCCGACAGCGTCCGTGAATCAGATGTGTCACAAAAATATTTACTCTCATCAGGTGTGACTGCTGTTTCCGGTGATATTGTGGCTATCAATAGTGCTAACGGACTGATTGAAAAAGCTACTAAATCTGGTGATGAAAAACTAATCGGGGTCGTATCCACCTCATCAGAAAAAAGTCTGGGAGGTGATAAGTATGGTGATGTTGATGTATCCATTTCAGGCCGGGTACCAGTTAAAGTCAGCAGTGCCAACGGTAACATTGCCCCGGGCGATCCCATCACTAGTAGTGGTGTAGCCGGTATCGGGACCAAAGCTACCAATCCCGGTTATATCATCGGCCGAGCACTAGAAAGTTACTCCAACGCCGATACGGCGGCAGTGGGCAAAATCCTGGTTTTTATTAACTTGGGCTACTTTGACCCCAACCTGGGAATTAATCCAAACGGTGATATATCTCTCAAAAATAACACTTGGATCACTGCCAGAAACGCAGCTGACTCGGCCGATATCAACTTGATCAAGTTAAGTCAAAATAACAACGTTCAACTAGGTACTACTTCTCTGGAAATTCCCACGACCAACTTAACAACAATCAGTTTTGCCAATCCAGCTGCCCAGCGAACATATTTAGTACCGGACTTTGGCTCCAATGATACTTTTGTTGGATTAAATGCCACCCAGACTCTTAATAATAAATCTATCGGCTCAAGTGGTCTGATCTTCAATAACGCTGTCAACGATATTACTACGCCAAGCAGTGAACATTTGACGCTAGCCCCCGGTGGCAACTCTTCCTCGGCCCGGGTAAATATCGGTGATCAGAATACCACTGATACAGACCTGTTGGTTCTGGACTACGGGACTAGTGACCCAACCGGCATACAAGTTAATGGCGCCACTTACTACAACTCAACCAATAATAAGTTTCGCTGCTATGAAGGTGGAGCTTGGAAAGATTGTATTTTTTCTGGCTTTGGAGCTATTGATACTGGAGCAGAAAACATAGTTACTACCGGTATCATGGGTTCATACTCCAATACTTCCTTCCTTGGTGCTGGTGTCTCTATCAGTGGTAACTTGGGAGTGGGAGGCACAGCTAACTTCACAGGTAATGTAGGTATAGGTCAAACAGCTTCTAGTTATGCTCTAGGTGTGGGAGGAAATGTTAATCTACTCACTGGTAATGCCTACTATATAGCTGGTACTTCAGTTCTTGATGCTACTACTCTTGGTAATAACGTAGTTAACTCATCTTTAACTAAAGTAGGAGCTTTAACTAGTGGTTCGATTGCTTCTGGCTTTGGTGCGATTGATACAGGAGCAGATAATATAGTCACTACCGGTATCATGGGTTCATACTCCAATACTTCCTTCCTTGGTGCTGGTGTCTCTATCAGTCGTAACCTGGGAGTGGGAGGCACAGCTTGGTTTAGACAAAGAGTGGGAATTGGCAACTCCAGTCCTGGAGTCATGCTCGATTTAGGTCTAGCCGGTAACACAGCTGGTGTGATGAGGTTTGCTGGTAGTGGTTCTGGTAATGTCACTCTTGGCGTCGCAGCTTCAGCTGGTGTATGGACTATGACTCTACCCAATGGTGCCGGTAACAGTGGTCAGCAACTTCAAACTAACGGATCCGGCGTCACATCTTGGGCTGCAGCAGGATCACAAAGAGAGCTTAAAAATATAAACGGAGTAGCTGATTATCAAGATGCTTTAGACAAAATACTCAAGACTACTGTTTATAACTTTCACTACAAACCCGGCATGGGAACACTGGACAGTGATACACAGTATGTGGGTGTGATGGCTGATGAATCATCATGGGCCATGCATCATAACGGCACAATTGTTAATCCCGTCAACACGCTGGGGTATGCTGTGCTGGGAATTCAAGGGGTGCATAAAGAGTATCAATCTTTACTTGATCATTTCGAAAACAATAATTCCATGGTTGCCTCTCAAGTAAGTGGTCTCACTTCTACAATAGCTTATTGGACAGATACCGTATCTGATTTGACTCAATCTATCAAAACAACTTTAACAACTGGCTTGGTACAGACGCAAAATCTGGTTGTCAACCAATTGGCCAACATTAACCAGTTAAATGTCAAAGAACTAACTATAGATGGTCAAAAACTGGCTGATTACATCAAGAACAACATCAGCAACACCAACATCGCCGATCAACCCATCATTACACCATCACCTACTCCACAGCCGGCTACCAGTTCAGCTCTGGCTGACCTGTTGGTGACAGACACTTTGACAGCCCAAAATATTCAAGCTGAAACCATTCAGGTTCAAAATACACAAGCTCAAAACTTAGAAGTGTCTGGTCAAACAGCTCTGGGTGAGTTGATTGTTTCCGGCGATGCTTCAGTTGGTGGTGAACTGACTGTTCAATCCGCCAGAATTGCCCAGCTGGAAGCCGGCATGGCCCAGTTATCTCAAATCAAAGCCACAACGGCCGAGCTGGTTGAAGCCACAGTCTCTGGTACTCTGTACGCTGATAACATCGCCAATCTGGACCAACAAATTGCCGACGCTTTTAGCCAACCATCACTCAAAGATTTACTCAATGTCAGTAATAGTTCCAGTAGCTCTACCTCGGCCAGTCTGGATCAACTGTATGCCGCCGTCATTTCTACCGGCATTGAAGCTACCAGCTCGGCCGATGGTCAAACTAACCAAAGTTTAATTGATGTCAGTTTGCCAGAAAACGGCATTTCACTGCGAGCCAACGCCGCTTACTTGACTCACTACTTTGAAGTTAATGGTACGGCTTTTGTGGCTGACATGATGGGCATCGGCGGAAAACTGCGGGTAGGCACCCAGATGGAGATCGGCTATGACTACATCGCCCTTCACTCTGATCATGACAGCCAAACTTTGAAAATCCAACCCTCTGGTCAAGGCCGGATTGAACTTTTGGCCGGGCTGATGACTCTGGACCAAACCGGTCAAGTGGAGATCAAGGGCTCACTAGCTGTTCAAGATAACTTAACAGTGGGCAAAACTTTACTGACCGGACTGATTCAACCGGTTGATTTTGGCAACCCCTTCCAAGTCCAGGTAGCCGGTCTCTCCACTCAATCTGGAGAGCTGAAACAGTCCAGATTTGAGATCGTCAACGAGCTAGGTGCGCCGGTAGCCACTATTTCTGCCACAGGCCAGGCCCAGTTTGCCGGCGGGATCGGAGTCGGATCAGAAAATCTGGGCGCTCCACCGTCTAGTGAGTCAGCTCAACTACAGGCCAACAAAACCGCCGGCACAGCCGTTTTGACAGCCGGCACAACAGAGTTAACTATCAACAACAATGTTATCAATGACCAATCGATTGTCCAGATTACTCCCCAAGGCAGTACTCAAAATCAAGTCATCTACGTCAAGTCCAAAACTGCTCACTCCAACCAAAACACCGGCAGGTTTGTGGTCGGTATCGACACTCCGGTAACTGAAGATATTCACTTCAGTTGGTGGATCGTGCAATAGAAAAAAATTAATAAGAACAAACGTAGTAATAAGTATCACCAACTGCTGGCGTTTTGTTACACCGGCTGGCACTCTCGGCAATTTCATGATCAGAAGCATTTTGGAGCTCGATCCAAGCTACAAAACCATCGCCAGACATAGTTTGCTCATACCAAAACTCTGCCGGCAGTTGTTTATAGTAAAGTGTGCCATTGGCAGAAAAGTCACCACCATTGACACAAGCATCATCTCCGTCGCCACAACCATTCATGGCATTGTTCAAACCGGTTGAGGGGTAAGACTGATAATCATTGTAGTAAAGCCGGAGAGCGTCTTTGAGATGGGTCAGTTGTTGTTTACCAGAGTTATCACTGGCTCTTTGGCGCATACCGACCATATTGGGAATCAAGACGATAGCCAAAATCCCGATAATGGTGATGACTACCAGCAGTTCGATCAAAGTAAAACCTCGCTTGATTTGGTTGTTATTTGACATAAGTTTTATGGCTCCAATTCGGCGGTAGGCAGAGTGGCGTTGGAGCTGGCTACCACATAATTATAGTTACTACCTACTACTTGACTACAACCCAAGTCGGCGGTGAGATAGTAGCCGTTCTGCCCCCCAACTTGGGGAATAATGCTGTCTTGAGAGTTCTCCAGTCTGGCCAAAAGCAAGTAGGCCTGACCACCTTGCTGATCAACATAGCAATAATCCCAACTAGACCTGGGGTCTTGAGGCAACTGAACCATGTAGGTAGTACCGACACTGTCTTTCATCTCACTACCCCAACTACACACTCCCAAACTACAACCATCAACCATAATTTGACCGGAACTGGACTGGGGGTAACTTCTGGTGTCATTGTAATAGGCCTCAAGCGCCGCCGTAATGGATTTGAGGTCATTTTTGCGTCTGGCGTCACGAGCTTTGGTCTGACCAGATAGATAAGCCCCCAAACCGACAGCTGCCAAAACACCCAAAATTACCACCACTACCAACAACTCAATCAGGGTAAAACCCAGAGATTTATGTTTTGATTCTTGGCGAGAGACTGATTCCATCATAATTTCAGGGCTAATTCAGTTGGAAGTTAACCCAACTCATTGTAGGCCCAAACTCAATCAGGTGCAAATTACAACGCACTGACCGGCACACCCTCCGACACACCATAAACATAGGCCTCATATCCCAAGCCCAAGCCACAACCCTGATCAGGTTGACACTTGAGTTGAGTGATGGCCGGGTCATCCAAATTGTGTAGCCGGGTCATCAAGCGAAATCCAGCCGTACGAGTGGTGGAGTCAGGATAGGTGAAGTATAAATACGCTTGTTTAGTTACCGGGTCACAAGCCAGTTGGGTTCGGTAAGAGCTTAACACCGGATTGGAGCCATTTTGACAGTAGTTTTGCAAAACATCAGTCGGAGGATACTCGCCATGATCGTTGTAGTAATCCTGAAAAATCTGTTTAAGTTTGGTTAAGTCCGATTTGCGCCGAGCATCTTGAGCCCGATAAATATAACTGCGCATCGACCAAATTCCCACTACAATCAAAACGGCCAAAACAGCCACAGTTATCAAAATTTCGATCAAAGTAAAACCCTTGGATTGTCTGCTCACAGTTTAAGATTGTATATTATTTTGGGCTTGCGCCACAGCCCTTGGATTGCTATACTGGACCGGTATGTTTAACTCCATTTTTTCACCCAAAAATCACTCCCCAGCTTTTGAGCTGTTGGGTTTGTTTTTGGCAGTTGTTTTGATTATTACCAGTGTGTTTTTAATTGTTCCGTTTACGGATAATCCCCTGAATCAAACTAAATACTACCTGATTTTCCTGGTTGGTTTGATCAGTTTGGGAGGATTTTTGATCAAAAGCTTATATCAAAGAAAATTGGAGCTGTCATCTGCGCCATTTTTGTTGCCTTGGTTTGTATTTGGCCTGATGTACCTGGTCAGCACTTTCCTGGCCAGCCCCTACCCGATCGAGTCACTGCTGGGCATGGGAGGAGTAATGACTGGGTTGATGTTGTTGACTATCACTCTTAGTCCACTGCTGACCAGTCACTCGGCCAATCAAATCAGTTGGACGATAGGCATAACCGGAGCCGGACTGGGCATAATGGCTCTGGCCCAGGCGGCCGGTTTTGGCCCCAGTTTGGTATTACAGCAAATTTCTGGACTGCAAATTGCCAACACACCTGGTTTCAGTCTGACGGGATCAATCTTGGTGGGAATTGAGGTTTGTCTGGTAGCCGGTGTGGTGGGCATTGTTTCACTATGGCAACAAAACTTTAAGTCCAAATTTTGGTTGATTACTCTGCCTATTGTGGTGGTGGGTTTGGCCATTCAAGTCTGGATTTTATGGAGTGACAAGCCAGCCCAACTGTCTCTGCCAGACTGGAAAGCGTCCTGGTCCATCGCCCTGGATAGCATGCGAGAACCCAGATCAGCCCTTTTTGGTCACGGCCCGGCTAGTTACTCCAACTTATACTTACTTTACCGACCTGCTTGGGTAAATGGCACCAACAACTGGGCTTTGCAGTTTGGTACAGCCAATAACTGGCCACTAACCATCGTGCCCACCCTGGGTTTGGCCGGCCTGGTGGTCTGGTTGTGGTTTGTAGTAGGTCTGGTCAAAGCCGTAGGCAAAAACAAACTAGAACCCGATGTCAAACCGATCGTCTGGGGAACACTGACATTACTGGGACTGCTGGTACTGACTCCTCCCAATCCGGTTTTACTGTCTCTGTTGGCGGTGTTTTTGGCAGTCTGGGCCAGACATGGTAAATTGTCACAACACTTGATTAAGTTGGAACTGCAATCTGCAGACAGCAACCAAAACTTACTAACCAGATTATTAAACCGCACTCAAACCAATCAACCTCACTTCAGTCCTGTCAGTGTTGGTTTGGCTACAGTTGTAGTGCTGGGTCTGGGCTTTTTAATTTACCTGGTGGGACGCACCTACGTATCTCAAGTCTACGCTTATCGTGCCACTATGGCGGCCAACAGCAACGACGGAGTGGGGGTTTATAACAATAACCTGGCCTCTGTTCAGCTCAACCAATATCTGGACATCAACCGTCGGCGTTTCGCCTTAACCAACTTACTTTTGGCAGCCAGTTTGTCCAATAAAACCGATGCGACAACAGAAGATAGAAACCAAACTGCTACCCTACTCCAACAAGCCATCAGAGAAGCCAGGGCGGCGGCCACACTTGATCCTCAAGATACTCAAAACTGGCAGGTTTTGGCCCAAATCTACCAAAACATGATCAGTACAGCCCCAGATGCTCGGGAATGGGCGGTCCAGGCCTACGTCAAAGCTATAGAGACCAGCCCCAGTGACCCCAATTTAAGGATTACTTTGGGTGGTATCTTTCTGGCCAATAACCAGCCACAACAAGCCGTGCCGTTTTTTAACCAAGCCGTGAGTCTTAAACCGGATCTGGCCAATGCTCACTTTAATCTGGCCGTGGCCCTCAATCAAGCCGGTGATCTGCAGGCGGCCAAAACCAGTTATAACAACGCTCTCAACTTACTCAAACCAGAGAGCGATGACTACATCAGCGTTAATAAACAACTGGAAGAACTAGATAAGGCCATCGTCACTCGACAAGAATCAACTCAATCCGGCAAACTACTAGGCGGCCAGAGTATTACCTCCCAAAACGTGACTCAAAGCTCACAACAAGTGGTTAATCAAGCCAGTGGTTTGGAGGTGAACACGGCCTCCATCAGCGCGAAGACCCCTACTCCTACCACAAAGCCTTAAAATTGAGTCTGTATGTAACCCAGCCGACTTAGTTAAAACAGACGTGGGTGTAAAAATAGCTAGCTGATACTATCGAGGCGAAAAAGCAATTAACTGCTTGACCAACTCATCTGTTCCCTCATGTAGTGGCGCACTGACAAAGGTGGCTGAAACGTTTTGATCTGTCAAAGCATGCAAAACTTGTTGACGCAGTGGTAATGGGTAGAGATCGGCTTTGGAGATAACCACCAAGTATGGTTTGGCAACCAAAGCTTGATCATGATAAGCCAATTCTTTCTGGAGAAGTTGGAGTTGATCTATCAAAATACGAGCCAAATCTGTCGGATCAGGGTTTTGCAGGACTTCATATTCCTCCGGTGATAAGACATAACATAAACCGGCACAACGATCTAAATGACGTAAAAACTGGATACCCAAACCTTTGCCCAGATGAGCATCTTTGATGACACCGGGAATATCGGCTAGTATCCACTCTTTGTTATCATGGCGCAAAACTCCCAGCTGGGGCTCCAGAGTGGTAAAGGGATAGCTGGCGATCTTGGGTCTGGCTGGAGTCAGAGCGGATAATAAAGTGCTTTTACCGACACTAGGCAGGCCTACAAAAGCCACATCAGCCAGAAGCTTCAACTCCAAAACTACTTCCTTGACTTCGGCTGGACCGCCCCACTCCGCCATCATGGGCACCTGCATAGCCGGGCCTTTGAAAGCCGTGTTGCCCCTTCCCCCATACCCACCCTGACAGAGTAAATATTTTTGCCCCTCTGTCGTCAATTCTGTCAAATAAACTCCGTAAACCGATGTTTTTTTATTTTTTAACTCGGCTTGTGCCAGATGATTATCGGGATTTAAAACTGAATTAAGTTGATGTCTGTTAGTTTGATCGTCAGGCGGGGGCGGACTACCCGGTTTGACCAGATGGTACTGTTTAAGATGTTGCTGGTCACGCGGGATAACTTGATCTTGATAAACCCGCTGGCGAAAGCTGGCGATAGAGTTTTGACTAAAAACCCAAACCAAAGTCCCAATGGGCACCAAAATAGTCTGGTCTTGACCATTTTTGCCTCTTTGATTTTGACTGCCGCCGGGATTGCCGGCAGAAGCAGTGATTTGTTTAACTCCAGACAAATGAGCCAGAGTAGCCAACTGGCTGGATGCTTCTATCCAAATCTGACCACCATCACCACCCCAGCCACCATCTGGACCACCCTTGGGACTCATCTTGTCGCGCAAAAAGGAGACTCGACCATGACCGCCGTCGCCGGCTTGAGCTATAAACTGAACGCAGTCAACCATAACTTCCTTCTTACTGTAAAAATGATAGCGGACTTAATAAAACACTACCCTGACGAATCTCGAAGTGTAAGTGGGTACCGGTTGACCGGCCGGTGGAACCCATCTGACCGATGACATCACCTCTATTAACTCTCTGCCCCACACTGACCTGAACCACGCTCAAGTGGCCATATAGGGTGACATAACCGTTGCCGTGATCGATCATGATGCGGTTACCATAACCGGAGTTATCGACCCAACCAGCCACTACCACGGTACCAGAGTCGGCAGCTAAAATCGGACCGCCAGATTTGTTGGCAATATCGATAGCTTTATGATAGAACCGATATCCCTGGGAAATACCGCCGGCTGCCGGCCAAACGAAGTTGCCGGTAGCCGTCACACTACCCGCGTCTGGGGTTTTGACCACAGTCCGGCCCGGCAATCCCGGCTGACTACCAGCCACAGCTGTCGGCATAGTACCATCTGGTACCATCAACCACTGACCTGTCGCCAACTCAAACGTCTCATCGTTGAGAAACTCATTAAAAGGATAGTCGACTATCACCTGGACTTCAGATCCTTCCAACCCATATTTTTTGCCGATCGAGTAAATCGTTTCACCCCGACTGACTTTGTGACGTACACCATCCAGAGGTAAAATCCTTAGCTCGTCACCCGGTTTAAGTTTGGCGGTTTTGGCTAAATTATTTTCCCAAATGATGGTATCTGGCTGTAATCCATATCTGGTAGCGATAGAACTGACCGTGTCGCCTTCAGCCACGGTGTGAGTGATGACTTGACCACCTCGGAACTGGCGGACTTCCTCTGCCTGCTGGGTATAAAAACTGGAACCATAAACATTGTTGGCCAAAAGGGTTCTGCCGGCTTGTTGATTTTGACTTTCCTCGCCCTGATTAAAGACCAAAGGTCCCATCGACATCACAGCAAAAACTAAGCCAATCGTAGCCACATGTAGAACTGGCCGACCATAACGCCCTCTTTTTTTATATAACACATCAACTAGGATGTCCTTGACCGACTCAAACCGGACGAACCAGCGGTAACTACGATTTTTACTATACCAATACAAAAATCGACCAAAAGCCCTGATATCAGCTATTAAGATTTGTCCTGGAGTCTGGGCGCGTGGCCGTGACATAGTTATCCTGCCTTGAGAGAGGCCAAAAATTCTTTGTTGGTTTTGGTCCGCTTCATCTGTTCGATCAGCGTGACGGTCCGTTCCTCTTTATCTATCATATCCAACATGCGTTGTAATGTAATGATGGATTGGTAAGTCATCGAGTCCATCAACAAATCATCGCGCCTGGTACCAGACTTCTGGACTTCGATACTGGGATAAATCCGGCGTTCAGCCAGTTTGCGGGATAAGTGAATTTCCTGATTGCCGGTACCTTTGAACTCTTCATAAACCAGATCATCCATTCTTGATCCCGTATCGACTAGGGCCGTACCAACAATCGTCAAGCTACCCGGCACCTCGAAGTTGCGGGCCGCCCCAAAAAACTGCTTGGGCGGAAATAACGCCTCCGGATCAAAACCACCTGACAAAGTTCTGCCAGAAGTCGGAATGGCTAGATTATAAGCTCGAGCCAACCGAGTGATGGAGTCCAGTAAAATTAAAACATCTTGACCCATTTCGACCATTCTTTTGGCTCTTTCCAAGGCCAGCTCGGCAGCTCGACACTGGTCTTTGGCTGATTCATCAAAGTTGCTGGCCGCCACCTCACCTTTGCCGGCAGTAATTTTGTCGATATGACGCCTGATGTCAGTCACTTCCTCTGGTCTCTCGCCCACCAAAACCGCCATGACGTGAATTTCGGGGTGGTTTTTGGCGACACCGGTGGCGATGTCTTTGAGCAAAGTGGTTTTACCCGCCTTAGGCGGTGACACAATCAGTGCCCGCTGACCTTTACCGATCGGGGCAACCAGATCGATGATACGCAGTGATAGTGGTTCATCACCAATTTCCAGTTTAATCTGGGAGTCGGGATAAACCGGCGTCAGTTTATAAAATCTGACTCGGGGGCCTTTTTTCATCCACTCATCCAGATCCAAACCATTGATTTTGTCGATGTTGATCAGGCCGTAGTAGCGCTCGTTATCTTTGGGTCGGCGTACCGGCCCGGTCACCACATCACCCGGTCGGAGGTTAAAGCGCCGGACCAAGGCAGTAGAAATATAAGCATCGTTGTCATCCTCGCTGTAACCCTCACGCACTACCCCATGACCTTCTCTGGACAAATCCAAAACGCCGGTAATTGTGCCGACACTTTCTGTAGCAAAAGTGGGCATACTGCGCACCGGTGAAGGTTGAGGTGTTACCGATGTGGGTGCAGCCGACTGTGTAGGTGTTGACTTAGATGAAGGCTCAATCACAGGTGGCGGGGTGGGAGTGGGTAAAGGCGTAACCGGAGCAGGTTCGCTGACAGACGAGCTGACCGGCGATTGGGACTTGTCAACGTCTGGAGCGGCGGTTGATGGTGTAGGAATAGGAGGCGTAACTGCCTTGTGAGCTTTTAGTGGCTCAACGGGTGGCAGTTTTCTAGTTTTGGGTTTGTTGTCACTGGTCATGATAATTGACCCTCCTCAATAGCTACCTGATACGGAAATAAAGATGCATGAGCAAAAAAATCTAGCCAAAGTATATAAAAAGCGGAGAACAGGGCTTATTGTACTCCAGTTATCATCTGTGTCAATTTTTTACTCTACTTCCACCACCAAAGGCAAGTGATCTGATACATCTACTTGGGGCATTTGTTTGGATATTATGTGTAAATTGGGGGTGACAAACATCATGTCCACCACCGCAGTGGCGTATCCTGGAAACTTATCCAGGTCTTTTCTGGACAAATTAAAGCTGGTGGCTTGATTGTGACCAAAAACATTAACTAATTCTTTGCCCAGATCACGCATAGCCGGTGCATCAGTTTGAGCATTGAAGTCGCCGGCCATAATCGTGTACTCCCCTGCCTCGGCCAGAAGCTTGTCCCGCATCGTCTGGCGTCTGGTTGTATCAGCCAAACCATCCAAATTCCAAGGCCCATGAACGTTTAATAAAGTTATGTTTTTGCCTTCAAACTCAACCTGGGCTTTTTGCACACCGGCCGGTGAGTTAGAAAAATCGGTCATGGCATCGATGTCATACTCGCCAAACGGCACATCAAACCAAATCATTTGTTGATTGGACAAAGGCCGGCGGGAAATCATCAATTGACCGTCTTCAATCTTGCCTTCTTTGGGCCGGGTGTCTAAATAAAAGGGGGCAAAAAAGTGGTCATAATTGGAGAAAGTCTGGCGTAGTAAATCGGCCGTCCGAAATCTAGCTTCTAAGTTTGTGCCGTGTCCATTGTAGACTTCTTGCAACAAATAAATATCTGCATTTTGACTAACCAAAAAATCCCTAGCTTGATCAAATAAGCGCCCGCCGTTCCAGAGATTGAGAGAGACGATTTTCATGATAAAACAATATCTGCTAGTTGAGCCGTGTGCGAGAATACCATATCGTGACCGGCCCCCCGGACTTCTACTAGCACCACCGAGGTTATTCCGAAATTATTCGGATCACCGGTGTTTTGATTAGTTAACTGTTGGTACAAAGCTCTGGTAGTAGTGGGATCAACTGCCCTATCGTGTTGACCAAAAACCAACTTAATCTGATGCCCACCTTGGGCCAAAACCTCCTTAATTTTACCGATATCAATCCAATCTCCTCCTTCCAGCACAACACTGGCCAACTGCAAAGCCGCCTGCATGTGCATTTTTTCCATATCAGCAACCAATTTACTTAAAAACTCTTGATGGTCAGTCGTTAAATAACCATATTTTTGTTTATAAACATCCAACATAAAACCAGAAACCAAATTGTGAATTGTATTTTTTCTAGCCAAAGCCAGAACCCATTGTTGTGACCGCAAAAACTTATACAGCGCCGTTCTAGGTAAGTGGTGATTAAGAATTTGGTCTCGATTTTCCTGACTCCAGGGAGGAGCCATGACCGTAATGTCTTTAATTTTGTCTGGATATTTTTCCAACAAAACCATCGCTAATAAAGCCCCGGTTGAGTGGCCAATAATGTTGATTGGCACGTCCCTATCTGACTGATTGTCTTGATTTTGGTTAAAAATTACACCTATAGCTGACTTAAGAGTTGTAATTAAACTGTCTCGGTTGATGTCCATATCACCTCGGCGATTAACAATCGGATCAGACGACCCCAATCCGGGCAAAGTAATGGCTACCAAATGAATATCGGCATCAGGTGGAGTCATTTCCTGCATTAACAAAGCCCAGCTGGGAGCTGAAATTGGCCAGCCAGCAATTAAACAATACTTATTTTCACTCTTGGGATTACCGGCTTCCAAGTACGACAAGCGAGTGCCATTTACTTCTACGCTTTTCAGACCTTGATCCATAAAATGAGATTGTTCTATCTTAGGACTAGAAAGTTCATAGCTGACTCGACCCCAACCAAGCAACAATCTTCTCATTTTATTAACCAACCACTGGGCGGCGGGATTAACTTGAGTAAAATCTGGCGTTGATCTACCACTACTTTGCTCTTGTGCGCGCTTGTTTGTCATAAATTTGTCAAAAAACTAACTCTAACTAATATCACTTCGACCTGATTTATCATAGAAAAAATGTGTAAGGATATAAACACCAATTTTAATCAATGACTCCAAAATAAAAAATTGACCAAAAAACCCAGATTATGGGGCGTAATTTGATTGTAGGATTTTAAAAATAAAAGGTGGGTAGTAGAGGCCCGGCTGCCTGCCCAACTACCGAACCTCCACTACTCACCCTTCATCAGTTTGATAGTATAACGCAGTAGTTTGAGATATAAAGTAGCAATTTACAAAGATAAGATTTATTGGTATTGTTTGCGTTGTTGAGCGTGCATCTCCGACAAGATGCTTGTTTTTCGCTCACCAAGAAAAAAGCATTGTTAATCGTGGTTTCGTCCAGCGATAATAATGCTTTTTTTCGTCGAAAATTACTCAAGCTTCTTGGCTTGGCTTATAAAATTCAAAAACTCATCCACCTTTTCCTCCGGCGTAACCCATGAGGTGACGAGCCGGATAACCGAGTGATCTTCATCGACCTTAGACCAAACATAAAAGCCATAATCTTTTTGTAACTTTTCTATCAAAGAGTTGGGTAAAATCGGAAAAATCTGATTGGTGCTTGATTCAACCAAAAATTTAAATCCCAGATCAGACATGCCTTTGACCAACTTAGTCGCCAGAGCGTTGGCATGTTTGGCTAGATCAAAGTACAGATTATCGGTAAACAAAGCCATAAACTGCAGTCCCATCAACCTACCCTTGGCCAGTAGCGCGCCACGTTGTTTGATGTGAATCCGGAAGTTTTTTTGTAAATCAGGACTACAGATCACAATCGCTTCACCAATTAGTGCTCCGTTTTTGGTGCCACCGATGTAAAACATATCTACCAACTGGGCGATCTCTGGCAAAGTCAAGTCATTTTCAGAACTACACAAAGCCGAACCAAGTCGGGCCCCGTCCAGATATAAGTACAGACCGTGTTGATGACAGTACTGGGATATAGCCGTCAACTCTGCTTTGGAGTAAAGTGTCCCCAGCTCGGTGGGTTGGGCAATCGAGACCACCTTGGGCTGGACCATGTGTTCGTCCTCGTGGTCTTTGACGATTTTTTGAATCTCGTCTACTGTCAACTTGCCGGCTTCAACCTTAATCTCAATAATTTTGTGACCAGTGGACTCGATGGCGCCGGCCTCATGCAAACTGATGTGACCAGATGTAGGAGCGATCACCGCCTGATACGAGTTCAGCATGGAGCTCAAACAAATCAAGTTGGCCTGGGTTCCACCAGAGACAAAGTGAACCGCCACAGCTTGATTCCCAACCGCCTTCTTAATTAACTCGGAGGCCTGCAGACAAAAACTGTCCAATCCATAACCCGTTTCCTGACGATCATTGGTTTGTTCCAATAATCGCAAAATCTTGGGGTGTGCCCCTTCTGAATAGTCGTTGTAGAAACTGTATTTGAGCATGATATTTTTTGGAATTATGTTATGGCAAATTCAACAAATTAGCTGCTAGTACTCGTTCACGTCTTTCTAGTTCATCTAGTTTGGTTTGGGCTTGATCAATTTGTAAATCAAGAGCTTTAACTTGACTTAATATTTGTTCAGCCTCTTGTGAGTCTGTTGCACCGTGCCAAATTTGAAATAACCTTGAGTGTTCTTGGTTTAACTGCGCTATGATTTTTTCTGCCTCATATCTTTCCTTTTCAACCACTCTCAATTGGCCGGTCAAAATTGTGACTCTATCTTGGTTTGTCCCCGTTTCCATACCAATAAAAATAATAAAAAACAAGATTGATTGTCAATCCCCAGGCCCGCACCGACATGCGGGCAATAATGTTTGTGGTTCGTCCAACATTGATAACTATATAACTACTGATTGACCAATGTCAAGACCCATAATTATAAATTAGCTAAAAAATTGATATCTTATAACTTTTTTTTCTGCTAATTTACAGACAAAAATAAAATAGTTATGCACACAGATATCACGACTTAGGATAAACCTTGGAAAACCTGATTTTGATACCAACCACCACTTCATCTATTTCAAAAAAACGCTGAATCATTTCGTCAAACCATACAAACCAAATCAAAGTGATGGATAACTAAACGCAGAGAACCAAGTTGGTCTGACCAAAAACCCGATTTTGACCACTTTTAGCGACGAGAATTTTTGAGCGTGGATATAACATCACGCAGAGTTTTGTCAGTTTGATGAGTCACGACTCGAGAAAAACCCAGACGTTTGGCTTCTTTGATCCTTTTATCCAAAAACTGAACGCTACGGATCTCCCCCAACAAACCCACCTCCCCCACATAAACACTGGAGTTAGGCACGCTGACATTGAGCAGAGATGAAGCGATGGCGACTGCCACCGCCAGATCAAGCGAGGGTTCTTTGGTGGCATAACCACCGGCTACACTGACAAAAATATCACTCTCGCCAGTGGGTAAATGGCAAAATTTTTGCAGTACCGCCGACAAAACCTGAATCCTGGATAGTTCCACTCCCCTACCTACTCGCCTGGGAGTGGGTAAATGTGAAGGTACGGCAAGCGCTTGTACCTCAATCAAAAGTGGCCTAGTCCCCTCCATCACTCCTGCCACCACCGATCCGGGCTCGGCTAGTCTTTGTTGTAAAAAAAACTGACTGGGATTGTCTACTCCCTGCAGTCCGGCCTGCGTCAGGTGAAAAACTCCGACTTCATCAGTCGGGCCAAACCGGTTTTTGAGCGCCCGCAGTAAACGTAAGTCGCTGGTTCTCTCTCCTGTCAACTCGATAACCGTATCAACCATGTGCTCCAAAACCATCGGGCCAGCCAACTGACCTTCTTTGGTCACGTGACCGATTAAGATCATGGGTACAGAAGTTTGTTTAGCCCAAGTTGTCAGGCGATTGGCCGATTCCTTGACCTGCCCGACAGAGCCGGCACCGCCAGATAAGTCTGTGGTAGTTAAAGTCTGAATACTATCGATGATTACTAGACAAGGTTTGACTTGATCCAGAGACGCGATAACACTATCCACGTCCGTAGTGGTGATGAAACTCACTCGGTCTAGCGTACTTTTGGTTAGTTTGGCTGAACTTAAAACACCGGCCGCCAACAAACGCTTGATCCGCAACACAATCTGGTCTGGATTTTCCTCACCAGCGATATAAACTATCGGGCCCAAATCTGGATTTTGGCTTAAAATTTGTAAAATGGCTTGAGTCACCAGAGTACTTTTGCCGATACCCGGATAACCACCCAGCAAAGCTACCATGCCAGGTACCAAACCAGGAGATGTACCACCCAACACCCGATCAAACTCGGCCAAGCCCGTCGATAATCGTGAAGCCGGACTGGATGGTTGCCAGATCTGGTTTAAACTGATTGCAGTAGCGGCTGGAGCTGTACCAGATGCCGTTTTGTGCTTATTAACCGGCGTAGTTACCTCTTCAACCAGAGTATTCCACGCATTACAGCTACTACACTGACCGCTCCAACGCAAGAATTTGGCTCCGCACTGCTGACAAACGTACTGGGAAGATGGTTTGGCCGTCATACTGTTACTCTACACTATTACTCTAACGTTTGGCTTGCACAATTTGAGTAGTGGAAATCGTTTGATCATGAGGTAAAACAACCTCAACTCGACCACCAATTTCTGCCATCAAGCGTTTTTTTTGAGCCAAGTGAGGTGTCGAGGCGGAAACAGCCAGGATATCCGGTTTGATCTTAGCCAAAAGCTGGCGCTGAACTTCCTCTTGATCAATTTGGGTTGGTAAAATGAAAGCTCGGCTGACTACGGCCAGACGATTTAGCTGCATGACCTTCCACCAGGCGGGTTGGAGTGGTCTGTCCCAACCTTTCAGGGTCCGGGTCCGCTGATCTGACTCAACTCCCACCCAGAGTTGACCCAATCGGGCCGACTGTTGCAGTAACTGACGGTGTTTGGTGTGCAGTAAATCAAATACACCAGTCACTAATACCCGTTTGATCTTTTTTTTCGGTTTTCTTTCGGTTTTTGAGTAAAGATAGTACTCTAGCCAACTTTGAAGCTTGTGTAAAGTCAATTGGCCGGTGGGACGGGGATGGAAAAAGGCGTGAGAGTAACCTACCCACTCGCTGGTTTTGTGAGGCAACATATACAAGTACTGCATCAAAAAGCACCATGCGTTCAGTAGTGGAGTCAAAACACCAATCAACCAAAATAGAGTTTTTGTGCCTGGTAGATGAGTTGTATTATGTTTGTAAACAGCTTGATAAGCCGTCAAATAATAAACCGGCAATAAACGCCGGGCCCATGAATTAAGCGCTATAAATCTTTGGGCGGTTAAGTTTTTATTGACCAACCACACCGCTTGGCATAGTTCATAAGCCGTGTACAAAGATCGCATATTAACCGGCAAAACCAAGCTATTATCACTCAACCACATATTAAAACACCAACTGTCTGATTCCTCTTTGGCAAAAGATCGCCGCTTACCGTGAAGTTTGGCGATCCATAAAACTACCAATCGGGTTAACCACAAAGTGTGGGGAGTGGTGATAATGAAAAAATCACAGTCGTCTTTGGGTTTGGTATTACCTACCGCCACCGACCCCGTCAATGCCACGGCCTGAACCCAAGGTAATTTATTAAGCAGTGACGCCACCATTTCAGCTTCAGCCAATTTAGACGCTTGCAAAGCTGCTTGCAAATGAGCGGGAGTGGACTGACTCCAACCGGTGGTTAGCTCATCACCGATTATTCGGTCAAACGGTAAAATTTGATCCCGATCAATCCGGATGACCTTATGCCGACGCAGTTGAGCCACTGCTGCGGTCACTTGTGGCCAAGATATAAAGTCATAACTAGCCAAAGCAACTTGGCGCAAGTATAGATCTGCGATAGACAGACCTTTGTCAAAAACATGACTGTAAGACAAAGTCAAAAGTAATCGTAAAAAATAAGACTGAACCGGCACGGTGACGGTATTGTACGCTATCAAACTACAGAGTTAGACCGACGTTATACTGACCCAAAACTTGGGCTGTCCCCTGCTCCAAAGTTACCAGCACTTCCTCTGGTCTTTTGCCGGTCAAAATACCGTTGACGGCATCTGTGTAGTACTGGATCAGATTGTCGTTGAGACCATCGTCGTGAGTGTATGAATTGAGATACCAGTTTTTGGCAAAAGGCGCATCTTCCAAAACACTTTTGACCACCTCTGTGCTGGCCAGCTCACTGGCGATATCTTGACGGGAATAAATTTCACCAAAACTGCGGGTAGCAGCAGTTTGAGCATACTGGGATTTCATGACTGGACTAGAACTCAAGTACTTGAGCAACTCCCAGGCCTCCTGCTTATGTTTACTCTGCTGGCTCACCCCTTCAGCCCAGTAAGTAGCCCAGCCCAAACGTTTTTCGCTCAACTTAGGCAAAGGTACTGTGCCAAACTGCAAGCCGGGGTTTTGAGCGGCGATATCGTGAGCTCGCCACGAAGGAGCAAACATCATAGCTACATCACCTCTGGAAAAAGCCAAAGTTGAGCTGGGTAGCTGGTCGTCCCAAACTTTATCAACTTTAACAAAATTGGTATAAAACAACAAAGCATCTCTGGTTTGGGCCGAGTTGGGTCTGGTTAAGTCGGCGCCGTTTTGCAGTAAAAGTGTGCCTAAGATATCGGAGAAGTGTTCGACATTGGCCACATTACCCATGGCGATACCCCCGCGCTGCAGTCCACCCGAGCTGTTTTTAATAGCCAGCTTGCTGGCCAAAGTTCTAACCTCGGCCCAAGTTTGAGGCGGATCAACGCCGGCGGTTTTGAAAATATCTTTGTTGTAATAAAGAACCAGTCCATCGTACATCAGGGGAATGCCGACAATTTGGCCATTTTGTTGAAGTTGAGTGGTGGCCACTGGAAAAAAGATGTTGCTAAACTCGTTGCTTGTCATAATCGAAGCCGGCATGGGTGCTAATTCATTTTTCAGCATCGGCACCCAACTGGCGTGAAAACGAAATAGATCCGGTCCATTTCCAGACGCAACCGCCGTCTGTAAACGCTGACGGTAATCTTGATATGACTGTTTGGTGTAGCGGACACTGACTCCGGGGTGGTCTTTTTGATAATTTGCCAGCACTTCTGTCATCAAACTCTCTGGTTCCCACAGTCCCCAATACTCGAGAACTACCGGCTGACCAGAGCTGGTGGTATTTTGACCAGTAGTTGCGCCGGCGCCACTGCCACCACTGGTTTGGTTGGATTGGTTGGCTGGATTGGTGCCAGAACCTGTGGTTTGGTTGCCAGTGGTTTGACGGGTGGTTTGACCACCATCAGTTGAGTCTTGTCTAGTACTAACTGAAGTTGAGCCGGGCCTTAACAAAAAGAAAGCCACAGCTCCCAAAATTAACAAAACCAGAGCTCCCAGACCTAAAAGTAATGGTAAGGGAAACGATTTTTTGGGGGCGGTGGCCAAAACCGGTTGGGTTTTGGGGCCAGAGGCGGTGGGCGCGGTGGGGGTGGGGGGCGGAGTGGGCGGAACTGATGCGCTGGTCATAGAGGACAAAGCCGTCAGGGTAGTGGGTGGTGGAGTAACTGGGGTGTTAGTGGGCGACGTAACTGGGGTGGTGGCAGGTGGATTAACTGAAGTGGTGGGTGACGGAGCGACTGGGGTAGTGGGCGGCGAAATAACTGGACCGGTCATTGATACAGGAGACGGAGTGACAGAAGTAACTGGTTTGGGATCAGTGCCAGTCGAGGTGGGAGTGATGGAGGGTGAAGTGGGAGTGATCGAGGGTGAAGTGGGAAGTTTGGGCGTAGATAAAACTGTTGGCCCTGGCAAATCGGCGGGAGCCAAAGGTTTCGGCAGTGGAGCCGGTGGAGCTGATTGTAGGGTCGAGGGGGGCGGAGTCAGGTCGTCATCGGTTGGATCGGTGGCCGGCACTATATCTCCTTGCACGCTTAACTTCAGAGGCGGACCGGATACGTCATCTGGCGTAGGTGTGGTGGACGTAGGTGTGGCAGACGTAGGTGTGGGTGTAGAAATGGTAGTCGGTGTAGAAGTAGGTGAAGTAACTGCGGTAGTAAGAGTCAGAGGGGAAACAGAGGGAGGCAAGACAGTCGGAGTGCTAGAAATAGGTGATCCAGACGAAACTGGAGAGCTGGGCGGTGTAGGTTTGGGCAAAGTGCTGTCTGGCATAACACATACCCACCGTTCAAACGGTGAGTACTACTATATAGTATCTAGAATAGAGCCGTGACGCAACAACAGATCGGCTGACCAATGATCAGCTGGCCCACTAAACTTCTGCTCAAAGATCGGAAGTTGTATATCCACCATCTGTCTGGCACAATATCAAGCTATGCTCCGTGGTTTTTTGGCCAACGCTCATCATCGGGAGTTGGTTGTCAGTGGTTTGATTTTTACTCTACTAGCTGTAGGTGTGGTGGTTTTTAATTTTTGGAGTAGTGCTCGCCTACCAGCAATGGCCCGACTGGATAGTGTGAAGCTGGATTACCAACCCATCACTCAAGTACATAACTATTATTCACAACAAGTAACCAGCCCAACTGATCCTATTTTAACTCTGACAGCCGGGTTGGTATCGGCTACAACTTCATCTAGCGCTCTAGGTGTCAGCCACAATCCCCAACAAACCCTAGACCAGATGATAGCCGAGTGGCAACATACTCCATGGTGGGAAAAGCTCAAACATCAAATCAAACCAACCAATCGCTTCGACCGTACTACCCCCTACTCTGTCGATCAAGCCAAGTATCAGTCAGTTCTATCCGAGTTGGGAAAACGCGTTAATATCGATCCCAAACCACCCAGCGTTACTTTAAACACATCAGGTCAGCCCAAGACTTTGCAAGTATTTAGTGGCGAACCGGGCCAAGCTATAGATTTTGATCAAACTCAAGCTCGGTTGGTAGATGCCCTACGCCACGACCAAGACCAAGTGGTGGTGGTTACTCGATTAACCGGCCAGGTCTGGAGTGCATCTGATTCCGCCCTAGCCCTTGACCGCGCCAAGTCAGTCGTGGGCAAAAATATCACCCTGAACGAAACCAGTGAACACATCAAAATCACTTTAAACGACAAACAGTTGGTGGGCATCATCGGCCACCCCCAAGGCCTAGACTCGATCAAACTTGACCAACTGACCACACAAATCGCCGACCAACTTAATCGCCCGCCACAAGATGCCAAGTTTGACTTTGACCAAACCACCATGCGGGTTAACCAGTTTGTGCCGGACAAACCCGGTCTAGGTGTAGATACACAGAAACTAACAAGCGATGTCAGTCAGCAACTTGAACAGTTAAGCGCCACTACCAGTGCTTCTCTCTCCCCTATCAATCTGGTGATGACCAAAACCACCGCCCAAGTGCCACTGTCTGCCACCAATGACTTGGGTATCGAGTCGCTGATTGGCTATGGCGAAAGTAAGTACGCCCACTCTATCCCCAGCCGGATTCACAACGTGTCTCTGGCTACCAGCCGGATCAATCACTTTCTAGTTCCGCCTGATAGCGAGTTCTCTTTCAATAAGGCCATCGGCGATGTGTCCCAACTGACTGGCTTCAAACCAGCTTACATCATCCAGAATGGCCAAACAGTGCTGGGTGATGGCGGCGGGGTGTGTCAGGTCAGCACGACTTTGTTTAGAGCTTTGTTAAATGCCGGCCTGCCCGTCACCAGGCGCCTCCCCCACTCTTACCGCGTCAGTTACTATGAACTGGATAGCAAACCAGGTGTGGATGCCACGGTTTTTTCTGGCAACACTGATCTGCGTTTCAAAAACGACACCGGTCACTATGTCTTGATTCACGGAGCAGCTGATGCCCAGAACTTATCCATGTATTTTGAGCTTTACGGCACCGACTCCGGCCGACGGGGACAAATTGTTAATCATGTAACTTGGGATCCCAGGCCAGCTCTAGCCCCCCAGTTTATCCCCGATCCTTCACTGCCTACTGGGGTAAAAAAACAAATCGACTGGGCCGCCAGTGGGATTAAGGCCAAGTTTACCAATCGAGTAACAGATAAAGACGGTCAAGTTTTGCGCGAGGATATCTATACTTCTAATTACCGACCCTGGGCGGCGAAGTATTTGGTGGGACAGTGATAAAAAAATCAAAATTTCGTTCGAGTATAATTAGTTTTTATGGACTCCACTTATAACCACACCTCACATGAGCCAGAAATGCAAAAACTCTGGGAAAATTCTGGCGGCTACCAACCGCGTTCGGATTTTGACCAGGACAAAAATACCCCCTACCCGCACGGAGTATCTACGGGCAAGAACTTCTCCATCATTTTGCCCCCACCCAACGCCAACGACCCCCTGCATGTGGGTCACGCCATGTACGCAGTAGAAGACGTGCTGATCCGCTATCACCGCATGCTGGGTGATGATACGCTCTGGCTACCCGGTACCGACCACGCCGGCATCGAGACCCAGTATGTGTTTGAAAAAAAACTGCAGCAACAAGGTAAGTCGCGCTTCCAGTTTGACCGCCAAAGTTTGTACCAACAGATCTGGGACTACGTCCAAACCAACTCCCAAACCGCCACCGATCAACTTAAACGCCTGGGTTTCAGTTTGGACTGGACACGATTTGTTTTCACCCTAGACGAAAAAGTGGTTCAACAAGTCTATGACGCTTTCTATAAATTACACAAAGATGGATTGATATATCGTGATTTTCAGCTAGTTAACTACTGTACCAAATGCGGCACCAGCTACTCGGACCTAGAAGTAGTTTATGTCGAAAAAAACGACCCCCTCTATTATATTAAGTATGGCCCGTTTGAGGTGGCTACTGTCAGACCAGAAACCAAGTTTGGTGACGTAGCACTGGCGGTGCACCCAGATGATAAACGCTATAGTAAATACATCGGCCAAACAGTCAAAGTTCAAGATGTGCTGGGCGAAATCGAACTGCCCGTTTTATCAGACGATTTTGTCGATCCAGAGTTTGGCACGGGGGTAGTCAAAATCACCCCCGCTCATGATCTGAATGACTTTATGGTCGGCAAGAAACATAATTTACCCACCAAGCCAGTCATTGATACCAGAGGAAAAATGACGGCAGACACCCAGCAGTTTGCCGGTTTGTCGGTGGCCGAGGCAAGGACAAAAACGGTTGAGGCCCTGACCGAGTTAGGCCTGATTACTAAAGTTGACAACAAATATACTCACTCTGTCGGTACTTGTTATCGCTGTGGCCGTATCATCGAGCCCCTGCCCCTCCCCCAGTTCTTCCTGCGCGTCAAAGACAAAAAAAATAATTTAGTCAAAAAAATTGTTCAAGTTTTGGATCAAAAACAAACCAAAATTCTCGGCCCCGGCCGAGAAAAAACCCTACGCCACTGGCTGGATAACCTGGTAGACTGGAATATCAGTCGCCAAATAGTTTGGGGAATGCGGATTCCTGTTTGGTACCAAGCCGAGAACTATGAACATAAAATCACTCTGGCTTTTTTGGATCAAAACGGCCAATATCAAGCGGGGTTGTTGAGTGAGTTATTAAAAACCTATGATCGCGACGTGGTGGTCAAAGGTTTACAAAGTTTGTCCGCCGCCAGTGATGTGCCCTATGTTTTGGGCCAAACCAAACCAACAGACAATAAGTTTTATTTGCCAGAAACCGATACTTTTGATACCTGGTTTTCCTCTGGTCAGTGGCCGATTGTGACTCTGCACGCTACCCAACCCGGCGACTTTGACCGATTTTATCCCAATAGCGTGATGGAAACGGCGTATGACATTTTGCCCATCTGGGTGATGCGGATGATGCTACTGGGTATTTACTTGACCGGCCAAACCCCATTTCAGACCGTTTATCTGCATGGCCTGATCCGGGACAGCAAAGGTGTCAAAATGAGCAAAAGCAAAGGCAATGTGGTTAACCCCCTGTCTGTGGTTGACCAGTTTGGAGCCGATGCTTTGCGGCTAGCTCTGGTCATACGTTCTAGCCCTGGTCAAGATAAATCGGTGGGAGAAGGTGATTTTAAAGCCGCTCGCAACTTCACCAATAAAATCTGGAATGCTGCTCGCTATGTGGCTGACAAAACAGCTGGTGACCAAACCGGAGATAAAGCTGGTGATCAAGTGGCAGATGAAAAACTGAATCAAGTGATCAAAGACATCACCAGGTATTTGGATCAATTCAAGCTGGGCTTGGCCGCCGACACTCTCTATGACGAATTCTGGCACTGGTACTGTGACCAGGCCATCGAACAACACAAAAAAGGTGAATTAAGTCATCGTTTCATGCGCCAAGCATTGGTCAGTTTTATCAAAATGCTTCATCCGTTTGTGCCGTTTGTGACTGAAGCAATCTGGCAAAATTTACAATCGACAGGGCTAATTGACCATCATCTACTGATGACCTCACCCTGGCCTAACACAAATCAACTCAACTCAAATCGGTCAAATACAAAATAAAACTATGACCAAAATCCTGCCTCGCCTACCCCGCCCGGTATTTTTGACTCTGCTCGTCTCCAATATCGTTTATTTTGTGGGTTTGGTTTTTTTGGCCCAAGCCAAAGTCCGCTCGGCCGGCGTGTTGTTGGTAGTTATTCTAAGCTTGGTAGGTCTAAGTACTTTGGCTCATTTCTGGCCACCAGTTCAGGTTCAAACTTGGCCCACTATCTCTCCCCTGCCCCAAACCGTCCAACTGACCAAACCACAACTTGACCACGCTATCGATGTGTGGCAAAAAATCTATCAGCAACAGCCTAAATCGGAAATGGTAGCTTTGACACTTTTATCACTCTGTAGCAGGAGTAATCAAATCGAGTGTGTCAACCAAACTAAACAAACACTCCAGGACTTAAATCCGGCCTTACTTTTGTCAAAACAATAGGGCTGTAATGTTTGAGGGTTGATGGGTGGGTTGTTGACTTTCGAGTCGCTAAATAATATATTGCCTCTAGATTTACAGACGCCAGAAAGCTTAGCCCTCGCCAGCTGGCTTGCATCACCCCCTAGGTGAAGTTGCAAATGAAGAGGACAGAGGTCTTCCTGTTAAATCTATTAAGTCACCTCTTTTAAAAACCCTTTTGAGAACGTAGTGTTCATCTTCTGGTTCAAAAAAGGTAACGGTGTAATAACCAGGCTTAAGTCCAAAAACGGGTGTCTGATTTCATGATTTTTGATTGTCTGTTCGTGCTAAAGTTTGACATATAATGCCAAAGTGAAAAAAATAATATCCCTCGTAGGAGGGTTATCGACTGTCGTTTTAAATCTGCCCTACTGCATAATACAAGCGTTTGCTGACTATGTCATATATCAACTTGGACTGGGAGCATGGCCACATACCTATGGAGAAAGCTCAAAGTGGTGACTAGAGGCGTTTATACCAAGAGACACTGAAGGAAATACATCTCATAAACCTTGAATATGATCCAGTATCCTTTCTCGCACATGTTGATTTTTCTGAGTTATCGGTAGTTTTTCAATATGCAGAATAATCCTTCTTAAGGATTCTTTCCCCAATTCCCAAAAGTCTTTTTGAATAGAATTGCTAAGCAAATATTCATAAAATTCTCTCGTATCAACAGGATATCCCTTTTCCAAGAAAGATTCCCAATTATTTAGAACTAAACTGACAACATTTATTACACTCAATTCTCTGAGTCTTCGTATTGATGAAATTACTGTGTCTTGTTCTTCCTTTGGAATATTTTGAAGTAGCATATATTCGTTTAATTTTTTCATGTCCAAATCTTTGAAGAAAAACTCATTGCTTGTTGTCATAGAAACATCCACATAGTATTCGCCTCCATCTGGACCAACAACAATATTTTGTTGATGAGAAAAATCAGCGTTAAGAGGAAAACCAAAGTATTTAGTCCATTTCACTACTTCGCTAAGCGGATACAAAACCTGCCGACTTTTCGATAAAAAACTCTTTGACGTATGGACTGAGCATTCTCACCACCAATCACTGCAGCAAACTTTGGAAAATTCCTTGGGAAAAGAACACTAAGAATACGATGCATGTGGTATATCTCCTTCGCTCTAATTGGATCCTCTCGAATGTCACTGCTAAAAATGTTGTAGGCGATAACCATGTTGGGATTCGTTGGATGACCTATAACGAAGCTGAAGTTACCTCTACCAACGAATTCGGTTTCTGGATATAAAATAGCTAACAGCTTTTTCTCAGGTAAACCAGACAATCGCTCTCTTTGGTCTTGGTCGAGACAATCATCACTTATCCTGTGATTTGCATAATCTGTAACAATTCTGGGGGGGCATTGGTAGTTCAGGCATTTTGCTAACTGCATTTTACAACTTAAAAATTTGTCACGCCAGTTCTTGTTAATCGCATGCTTAACCATTGATCTTGTTTGCTCCGAGAATAAAGTAATTTTTTTCTCCAAATTGTTTAACCAAATTAATTTATTGAACACCGTTAATGATAACTAGATGCGTGGGTTTATTGGCTGTTAGGACTAAGTTCTCCGAAGCAAAATCGCCGTGTAATTTAATAATTTTCAACCATTAGGCCGTCTATAAGTAGCGACTTGTTGTTCAGTGCTTGAGGTAAAACAGCAATTGATCTAGCCGGCAAAAACCTTTGAAACAAAATTTTTGAATCTACAGGCCTTTCACCTACTCCACTACTCTTCTTTTTTATCCGACTCTGGTTTTTTGTCACCATCAGGTTTTTGGCCTTCTGACTCGCCTTCCGTCGCGCCTTCACCTTCACCAGTTGTGCCCTCACCTTCTGCACCGGCTTCCGGCTCAACTACCGGTTCTGGTTCGACCTCTTCTTTGACTTCCTGCACAATCACCACCGGGCTCTGCAGTTCTTCTTCTGAAGCAGTCAGACTGAACTTAGCCCCGACCGGCACGATGTCTTGAAGCAAAATCGATTGACCAACAGCCGTCAAAACACTCACGTCGACTTCGATTTTCTCCGGAATATCGGTTGGTAAGGCCTCGATCTCTACCACGCTCAAAACCTGAACCACGTTGGCATCGATGATGTCTGCCTCCCCCACTGTTTCTACCGGCACCTCCACAGTAACTTTTTCGGCCAAACTGACACGACGAAAAGAAACGTGAGTAGCTTGGTTGGTGACGGGGTCAAAATCAACGTGGCTGATAAGCACCGGTACATCTTGGGTGTGTATTTCGCTTTTTAAATAAACCAGTCCCAATTCCTCACCTTTTTTGTAGATTTTATTAAACTCTTGAGAAGAAAGTTCAATATTTTCAGAATTTGTGTGTAACCCGTACACATTGCCTGGCAGTTTCCCCTGGAAATGCAGTTTTTTGCTTGATTTACCAAGCAAATCCCTATGATTCACATGAAAAAAAATTGACTTATGATCTGTCATAAATTTCCGGTCTAATACATATCAGATATGTATATTTTTACTGTGCGTTGGTGCGCTGTATCTGTTGAGTATGTTAGTATACCAGTCCGGTCAATGGGCCGATCACACCGACTAATTGGCCAAAACTCCATACAGCAAGTGGCTTTGACTAGTAGCGTGAAAAATGATGGTTTTGTTTAACACCTCTGCTTGAGGTGCAATCAGGGTGGGGGAGAGATCGTCAGATAACTGGATAGTGGTTTTGACCGGCATAGGTCCGGTACCAGGTTGTTTTTGTTCAAATAAAACATAGCTTAATTTGTCCGATTGGTTGGCGGATTTGCTAGTTAATGGCACATGATAGCGGACACGTAAATCCCGAGAAGAATTGACCGGAACTTCAAGCGAAAAAGCCCAAACTTGCTTAGAATACTCGGTGTAGGTTTTAATACTTTGACCGGCCAGCTTGGTTTGATTGAACTCGATCTCAACTCCCGTCGTTCCCTCCGGCAAATAAAGCCGGACGTAGGCCTTGTACGGCCCACGCGGCCAGGCGTTGGACTTGGCAGTGTTGGTGTAGCGCGTGGTTAAGTCATGACTGGCTGAACTTGGGGTCAAAGTCACGTAGTGAGTTTGATTCTTTTCCAGATAATAATTGGCTTTATTGATACCAACATTGGCTTCAACTTGAGCGATAGTATCGACAAAACAATCAGGAGAGGTAAATTGAGCGGGGCAAGGCGGGGTCAAAAGAGCGCCAGTCCAGCCCAATTCCGTTAAGTTTTGTTGAGAGTCCTTATCATCAAACGCGATCAACACACCTTGCTCATCCAACATGTCTGACATAGCTCGAGCCAAAGCCGGATACTTGTCTGGCTTGAGATTTTTGATGTTGGTTAACATAGCGTCCAAAAGAGTGGTGGTATAGTCCTGACTGCCGGGCGTTAACTGAATTTCTGAATGAAACTCTAGTCGTTCGGCCACATTGGCCGGAGTAATCACTTCGTTATAACTAGGCAGTTCCACTGGCCCAATAGCGGACAAAAGCGTGGGAAGAGAAATAGTATTTAGAGCTATAATTCCGTCTATTTGTTTGTTTAATGCTTTGTCCAAAAACCAACCGGATTTTTGCATACTGGTAGGAAAATTGCCGTCCCAATTACTGTCGCGAAAATAAAAATTACTTTCACCCAAAATGGCTCTGATGTCGTCAGGAGCTGCTACCTGGCCGGAAATTTTGGTGTCTAGAGAGTAACTACTATGAGTTGAGTAAGCCACCAACCGACCCCGCTCGAAGTTTAAAATCGCCACCGCCTGAATAAATCCGCCGGTGGGGCGCAGTTCCTGACTATTTTGGAACAAAACGGCGACAGTGGTTTTGGGGGTTTGGGCTAATTTGGTAAAAACGGGCGATAACTTTTGCAGTTTGATTAAGTTTTTGAGTCGCTGATCAGTTTGGGTGGTAGTTTGGTTGATGGTTTGACCGCCATCAGTTGGCTCGGCTTTATCAGATAAATCAATTTGTGCCGTACTAGCTTGCAACTGTGACCACAATTCATAGGCGCTACGACTGTGTAGGGCGACGTTTTGGGCGGTTGGCTCGATTTCTGAAGTATCATCAACTCCCAGCATGGCCGCAACCAGATTTTGGCCGGTAGTTTGTAGAAGTTGAGTTTGCTGCTCGGCTTGAGCCAACAGCTGGGTGGAGTTAACCACCGCTTGGGCCTCTTCCAATCTGGGGTTGGAAAATAAAGCATTATAAATATTGGTCTGAACCTGCAGAGTAGAGGTCAACCAAGGATAAGCTCGAGTTTGCCAGTTGGGTGATGGGTCGCTTTGGTCAAACCGATTAACCAGATGATTTTTGACCAGATTTAAATTCAAAGAAAACGCACCAAACAACATGATGGCCAATAAAGCCACTCCTACGCTGGCCGAACCAAAAACAAAAAGGCGTTTGCGCCGGCCCGATCTTTTACCTTCTTTAATTTCTGTCTTGGTAATTTTGGTTAAATAATCTTGTTGTTGAACGGCGTTGGTATGGGTAAAAATACTTGATAAAGATTGAGACAAACTGAAGTCGTGCGGTGATGGAGTCGGTGCGGAAATAGGCGAGGGGATTAATACACTATCTCTGGTTGGAGGCAGTGGGTTGAGTGGTGAATGGGGTAGCGGGGTGGGTAGTGGGGTGAGTAAAGAATTGAGTGGCGATTCTGTTGATTGTGGAGCTAAAACGGTAGGTTGGGGGATTTCTGGCTTAGTAACAGCGCAGGGCAGTTCAATTTGATTTAAGAAGCCATAAAGAGTTTGGCGAGGCGAAGTGTGAAGTGGTTGAACCCGGTCGGTGGGGGGATAAGCAAAGTCCAGCTTAATCGGTCTGGTCAAAATATCTGGATGATCGCCGTTTTGTTTAATACTGGCCGACTGAATTTCTTTTAGAATTAAATCAGAGGAAATTTGAGGTGGAGATAATAAGATTCGATCAGGTAAATGAGGTCTGATAACCAAATCAGCAACGCTGTCGGCGGCCTCTTTCCAACCAGTCAAAGTAGTTGATATGTCTGGGTCAAACAACAAACCCTTTTCCAGAGGAGAAATTAACCAAACCAAATCTGTGAACAAGGGTTGTAGAGGTGCGGGCAAGATCAAGTTGGGAATAAAAACAAACACCGCACTAGGCAAAGCTTTCATTAAGTCGGCCAGAACCTGTCTTTCGTGTAAGTGGTAATTGGACCAAGCTGGATTTGTTTTGTCTGGATCAGTTAAAGCAGGCGACACAAAAGGAAAAACTACCAACAATGGTTTGTTGACCAGACTCATGGTTGTAATTAACTCTTGTGTTTGAGTTTGACCCGGATCAACCAACCAGATAATTTTGTAACAATCGTTCTGGGTCAGTTGTGAGGGACTGATTTGATTAACTATTAACCCCGGCCGATTTATACCTTCAGCCAATAGTTGAGCCCAACTCTGGTGAGTAGAAACTATACCGATGGTAGGTGAGTCAGAGATAGCCGCGGTTTTCATGAGCAGGTAAACACATTGTACTGGTAAAAGTCCCGACTAGGAATGGTGTTAAGAAACAACAGTTCAAAGTTCTGCATCCAACGATCGATTAACCAACTCATCGGCTAGAGCGTTTTGATGACGGGGGACGTGGGTGATGGTGTAGCTGACGCCTAGTTGGCTAAATAAAACCAGCGCCTGACCTGCCAACTGTTTAAGACGAGGTTCTTTAATCTTATATTGACCGGTTAGTTGAGAGGCCACCAGTAAAGAGTCCAGTCGCCACTCCAAAGTATTGTTTAAAAAAACATCTTTGTGTTGAAGCAAATAATTAAGTGAAGCCAAAACCGCCTGGTATTCTGCTTCGTTGTTAGTGGCAACGCCGATGACTTGACCGAAGTTAGCGATTTTTTGGTCTTGGTTAAAAATGACCACACCAATAGCCGCAGGCCCAGGATTACCTCTGGCTCCTCCGTCTGTGTAAATTATCAACTTTGATGGTGTCATGACTTAACGGCAATGGTTAAACGTCTGTCCCGACCCACTCCGGTCGACGAGCTGGTTAGTCCTGCATATTTTTCGTCACCAGATAACATGGTGTGAATAAAAAATCTCTCGTATGAAGGCAGATAAGAGGGGAGGGTGTGGGGTTGACCGGTTTGCAAAACCCTTTCTGCCACAATTTCAACCATATTTTTCAGTTTTTCTTCTCGCCGTTCTCGATAATCATTGATGTTAATAACGATTTTTTTATCTGTGACGGTGTCAAGATAAGCCAGGCGCACCAAGCGCTGCAATGAACTTAATGTTTCACCGTGAACCCCGATCAAAATACCCGACTCTTCCTCTGACACCGAGATATTAATTTTTAACCACTGATCTTGGTCAAGAGTCTCTATTTTAAAACTAGCCGGATCCAAGCCAGCATGTTCAAGTAGTTGGCTGACAAAATCAGCGGGAGATAGCGACATAAATCCTCCTTTTTTATGATTTAAAACGTTTAACACTAGCCAGGACAAGGCTTTTACTATCAGACAAAACTCCCCAACCAGACACATACCACTGCTGTAAGATGCTGACGATAGTGGTAATAAACCAGTACATGGATAAACCAGCCGGCAAACTGATACCGATAAATGTGGTCATCACCGGCATAATTATCAACATTTGTTTTTGCATCCCCATCATGGTGTCGGCAAAGTCCGGTTGATCTGGTTTTTTGTTGTTATTTTTGACTGGAACCGGGGTTTTGGAAGTGACTTTTTTGGGCATCATCATCAGAGAGAGTAGAAGTTGAGATGCACCGGCCAAAATAGGCCAGACATACAAACCGTCCGGCTTGGTTAAGTCAGACCAATAAAATACCGGGTTAAGGGTCGTACCATTAACTTGAATCAGACCACCCTGATTGAGTTTAAATAAGTTCAAAAATGCCTGCCAAAGAAAAATCAGCACCACCAACTGGACAATTTGGGGTAAACAGCCAGAGGCGGGGTTGATGTTGTGTTCTTTATAAAGATTGAGTTGGGCTTGTTGGAGAGCTTTGGGATCTTTGGCGTGTTTTTTCTTTAACTCACTTAGTTTGGGGGCAACGTCGGTCATTTTTTTACTGACCCGTAGTGAAGACAAACTGATGGGTAATAAAATCAACCGGAGTAAAATGGTAAAAACCACCACACCCAAACCAAAACTGCCGGTGGCTTGGGACAGAAAAACTATGAGTTGGGAAAAATAAGTAAAAATCATAACAATCCTTGACAACTAGCCATACGTTTTAAGCCCACACCTAGGCCGGGTAAAACACCAAGTTGTTTAACTTGCCGCACTAGATATTGGCCACAAGTTTCGCTATAACGACAACGGGACAAACTACCAAACTGACTAATTAATATATAGCTTCTTACTAATCGAAGGGCTTGAATAATTTTAATAGTGGTGGTTTGAAAAAATGTCATGTAGGTGGATAAAAAAAGTTGAGGTGATGAAGAATGATTTGTTTAAGTTCTGAATTATTTTTGGTCAATATAACTCTAGATAAAACAAAAACATAGTGACCATGGTATAAATTTGTTTTAATTACTTCTTCTATAGCTTGATAAAACCGACGACTTATTTTATGCCTGGTAGAAGAGAGTAGAAATTGATGTTTGGGAACTATCACTCCCAGTTTCAATTCTTGATTTTTCTGGATATAAAAAGTGGTTATACCATCAGAAAAATGTCGTTTGGCTTGATCAAAAAAGTTTTTCTCCTTCCTAAGTAATAATCGCCAGCGCTTGGGCAGCATAGGGGCTAATAAGAAGCGTTTACGGTCAATAATTTACGTCCTTTAAGCCGGCGTCGTTTCAAAACTGCTCGGCCGGCCATGGTTTTCATTCTGGCAAAAAAACCGTGAACTCTGGCTCGGCGGCGCTTTTTGGGTTGATAAGTGCGTTTGGTCATAAGATGGGTAGTATACCAAAACCGATCTGTTTATCCTATCGTCAGTTTATTCATTGATGCGAAAAGGCATCATCACATATAAAAAATCAGTCTCGTTTAAAAAAGTGAGTTGGGCGGGCTTCAAACTCTCTACTAGAGATAAATTAACTTGATTTTGACCAGCTTCTTTCAGAATGTCTATCAAATATCTGGCGTTGAAAGCGATGGTACAGTCCGCCCCGTCCACACTAATTGTATTAAGTTGAGCTGTGTATGAGGAAACGGTGGTGGTTCTAGCTGCGATGGTTAGTTGAGATTTAATGACGCGCAGTTCCACGATGTTAGAAGTGTCTTTATTAACCACTTGAGCCCGACGGACATGAGACAGTAGTTCATCAGCCAGAACTTTGACTTCTGTTTTAAAATCACTGGGAATGATTTTGTTATAAGGCGGATACTCGCCGTCCATCAATCTGACCCAAAACTGAACGTCGGCCACACTGAAGCGGACTTGTTTAATGTCTGGTGCGGCGCAGACTGACACCGAGTTCTCTGACTTAGCTTGGGCCACCCTGATAACTTCTGACAGAGCAGTGGCGGGAATCAGCCACTGTTGTTTGGTAGAACTATAAACTTCGCTTGATTTAAGCAAAGAAAGTCTGAAGCCGTCTGTGGCCACCACTTGGGTATTTTTTTTATCTATATCAAACAAAACGCAAGTCAAAACAGGCCTAGTGGTATCGCTGGAAATAGAGGGGAGGACTTTTTGACTGATTTGGTCCAATAGTTGGTTGGATAAAATTACATCTTCTCCTTTTACGTCAGGAAATTCTGGAAAATCAGCTGTGGGTAGGACTGAAAAAGTTGTTGTTCCTTCACCAGATTTAATAACGACACTGTTTTCTTGTGTTTCAATTTCTATATCCTTTTCATCTAGCACGCTGACTAATTCTTTTAGTTGCTTGCCTGGGATTACCACGCTGCCGGTTTTTTTAATTTCAGCTGGAATGGTGGTTTTTATTCCTAAATACAAGTCTGTGGCCAAAATTTGGCAACTATCTTTTTCAGCTTTAAATAAAATCCCACCCAAAACAGGTAACGACGGCTTACTGGCGATAGCTTTCTGGGCGTAAGTTAAAGCTTGGTTTAAAAGTGATTGCGAGACTATTATTTTCATGTTTAAACAGAAGCTTGTATTGTATATATCTTAATTAGTAGTGGTAGTAGTAGAGAGAATAAATCGTGTGAGTAAGTCTTAATTTTCTCTAGAGCAACTTGTGAATAAACGGCTGGTTTTGTTTTGAATAAGTCTGTGAATATCGGCGGCATATAATGGAAAAAGTTACTATCGACAAGCAAACAAGCTTGGTTTTGTGAATTTTTATGCACAGTAAAAAGCCGGGTTTTACACATAGTTTTGCACAGTTGTGGATAAATTGTTTCCTGTTTTTTGGCGCAGTCGGTGACGGAGAGTGCTGACATCGGTTAAACTTGATCCTGAAATTTCTATGTCTGTGGCAATTTTTCTGGTGGCGTGTAAAACACTGGTGTGATCACGACCTCCAAACCAACGGGCAATCTCTGTCAGTGGTAATCCTACGTCTTTATAAAGTAGATACATAGCTACGTGTCTGGCTGTGACCACGTGTCGTTCTCGACTAGCGCCCTTCAACTCGGCTTGTTTAAGCCGATAGTGGTCGGCTACGGTTTTAATCACATCGGCTGGATTAATATTAATTTTGATTTTATTTTGACTACTGTCTTCAGCTTGTAATAACTCCGATATAAGCTGGGAGTTAACCTCTCGATGTTTTAACTCGACAGCCGAGCGGACGGAAGTAATAATACCCTCGATTTTTCTGGCACTGGTTACGTTTTGGGCGATTTGTTTGGCCAAATCTATATCGATGGGCAGGCGTCCCGCCTTGGCTTTGAGTAAAACAATGGCCGTGCGTAGCTCAAAGCTGGGTTGGCCGATGTCGATCATCAGCCCGGCTTCAAATCTGGAGCGCAAACGATCTTCTAGTAGAGAGATTTCTTGGGGTGGTCTGTCAGAAGTCAAAACGATTTGGCTGTGTTGTTGGGTGAGGGCGTTGAAAGTATGAAAAAACTCCTCCTGCACAGCTGTTTTGCCGGCGATAAACTGAATGTCGTCGATCAAAAGCACGCTGGCTGTGCGGTACTTGTGTTTAAAAGAGTTGGCTCGCTTGGTTTGTATGGCCTGGACTATTTCGTTGGTAAACTCCTCACCCGTGCAGTAAACCATGTTGATATCTGGGTCGCTGGCCAAAATATTATTACCGATAGCGTGCATCAAGTGAGTTTTGCCTACTCCCACCCCGCCATAGAGAAATAAGGGGTTGTATGAGTGGCCGGGCTTATTGGAGACGGCTACAGCAGCGGCGTGAGCCATCTCGTTGGTGGTGGAGACTGCAAATGTTTCAAAAATAAAAGCGCTGTTAAGCCCCACTTGTTTGACCCGCCAGGCCAAACGATCTTGTGAGGCGGACATAATGGCTTGTTGTGAAAATAGTTCTTCCACCCGAGGTGACTGGAGGGAAGAGGGACTGGGTGACAAGTGTGAGTCGGTTTTTTGATCTGTTGAAACGTGATTTTGAGACAATTCTGAATTGTGGGTGGTGATTTTACTGCCCACCTGATAGTGAAGTGTGACTGGCGCACCGATGATGTCCTGAATAGCGCCCAAAATTTGTTGATGTAGGTTTTTTTGCAGATTGGTGGCGTGAAAAGCCGTGGGGCTGGTGATGGTAGCTTCATAACCATCGCCGCTTTCTACCAACTCGGTGAGTGGGTTGGCAATGATCCAGGTATTAAACACGGCCGGTGACAACGATTTGGCCAGAATTAAGCAGGCTTGTTTCCACACATTTTGCGGTTCAAAACCATCAGAAATATTCATTAAAATATACCTGTGTATAGGTTAAAACACCTATCTTAATATACAAACGGACAGTTGAGCAATCAGAACTGGTTTATACACAGTGTTTCCCACAATTGGCAAGAGGAAAAAAAGACGGATTCAAAGCGATTGTTAAAAAGTACCAGGTTTGGGTGGGGTGTAGTCAGCAATGGTAGGGGCTTGGTAAGCTTGCGGAACAGTAGTTGGGGACGGGGTGTTCTGTATTATGGTGGGAGTTGGGTTGGGATTGGTTGGTGGTTCTGGTAAATTAACCGGTGGGGGAGTTGTAATTCCGGACTCAATTTGGGCAAACGACAGATTGGCGGGAGCGGGATTGACACTGGTTTGTTGAGCCAAATCTGCTTTGCGCTTCATCAATTCCTCTGGATTGGTAGTAATGAGCGAGTGTTCTTCGTCGCTGGCTACTACTTTAATCGCCACGTGATTTTGACCGGCAAAAAATACACCTTCACCGACTTCTGAAGTCACCAACAACTGGCGCTCTCCTTGAGATAAAAAGAAAGTTTCGGCCAAAACCGGAATTGAGGCAGAGGACTGTTTCATCAAAAATTGAATCGAGGCGTTGGTGACGATGGCTTTACCATAATCGTTGCGCAAAAAATCCTCTACATCTTGAGTAATGGTGGTGATGCCCAGGTAGTATTTACGGGCCCTTTTGACCATAGAGTAAATAAACGATGCCGAGTCGGCGTGTTTCATAAAATACCAGGCTTCATCAATCACCAGTATGCGTTTTTTAAGATCTTTCTTCACCCGAGTCCAGATGAAGTCCAGGATGACATACATGGCGATCGGTCGCATTTCCTCTTCCATTTCTTTGACGGAAAAAACAGTCAGTTGGTTTTTAATATCGATGTTGGATTTTTGGTCAAAAATTCCCCGGAAAGAGCCGGTGATGAACTTTTCCAGCCGAGCCGCGATGTCGTCGGCTTCTTTGTTTTCCATACCGATTAAAGCTTTATACACATCTTCCATCAAGGGTGGTTCGTTGGTTTGGGTAGCTGGATCTGGCGTGATACCCTTGGCTTTATAGGCAGCCACCAAAGCTCGGTCGAGAATGGCATCTTGCTGGGGAGTCATGGCTCCCAACATAACTTTGAGCAAGCCGTGGATGGAAATAATTTTTTGACCCAGTTCGTTTTCACCCTCTTCATATAGAGCGGATAGGTCAAAGGGGTTGATTTTGGCGGTCGAACCAAAAGTAAAGTTGATGTATTCGCCCCCCACAGCTTTACACAAATCCTCATACTCGTGTTCCGGATCCATGACGATAATTTCACAGCCAAACATCAGTTGACGCAAAACCTCCAGTTTGACGGTATAAGACTTGCCAGCACCCGATTTGGCAAAAATTACCATGTTGGCATTTTCCATCTTGAAGCGGTCAAAAATCACCAGCGAGTCGTTGTGTTCGTTGATGCCATAAACGATACCGGTGTCCATGGCCAGTTCAGACGAAGTGAAGGGAAAGGTGGTGGCCAAACTGGTGGTGTCCATGTTGCGGGTGATAATCAGTTTATCTACCCCCATGGGCAGAGTAGTTTTGAAGCCCTCGTCCATCTGCAGGGTAGCTTTTTTAGACACGATCAGCAGTGATCCTAGCGACGACTGGATGGCTTTGGTTACTCTGTCCAACTCTTCTTTGCTGGTGGCGGTGATGGTGACGTATAGCCCGAACTGGAAAAATCGCTCGCTGCCTTTGGCCAAATCTTCTCTGATGAAGCGGGCATCTTCCAGTTTGATTTCCGTGTTGATGTTGCTGATTTTACCTGCGCGTAGATCTGATTGAATTTCTGCCTCCATCTCGGTAATTTTGCGTTTTAAGTTATCTAGGACTTCGGTGGAATCAACAGGATAAATAAACATCCCGACCGAGATTTGGTGGGGGAAGTTAATCAGGGGTGACAACCAGTTGGCAGGAACCGACCTGGGGTAGCCGGCCACAAATAAAGTCCTGGTATAAGTAGAGTTAATTTTTTGAAAGGTGAAGTCTACCTCGATAGCTTCTGGCGCAATGATGTCCTGAATAGTGACCAGCCCCCGCGAAAACTCTTTAAGTTTTTCCAACTCCAGCTCTTTGGCCTTGTCCTGATCGGTGGGAGAGGGTTTTTTGCTAAAAAACGGTAGTGAAGCAAGTAGTGAGTTGGGCATGGTTTAAGTGGGGCTGGCGACTGGGTTGGTTGGCGTTATAGGATTAGGTTGAGTTGGTGTGGTTGGTGTGGTGGTCTGGATTGGTTCGATTGGTGGGGTAAGGGGTGGAGTGGGAGCGGGAGGTACAGGTGGGGTCACATCTGGTTGACTACCCTGCACGATTTTTTCTCTTAAAGCGGCATGAACCAGGGGCGAGGTGTAATTTTTGCTGTCAGTAATTTTTTGACCCTCTGATGCTTCTGGGTTGTAGTTGAGATAAAACAACTGAATGATATCCTGTGTTTTGAGTTGTTCAGAAAAAAGACCGATGCGGGCAAATTGAGAAATGAGATGATCGCGGCGAGGTTCAAGAATGTTGAGGGCTTTTTCCAGCACCACGCTTTTTTCTACAGAGCTGATATCAAATGGTTTACTACCAGGCACCAGGCCTCCGGCTGACAAAAACCCCAATTCTAGAGGTGAAGCTGGGATAACTACATAAAATCTTTTATCCAATACGTTGCGTTCGTGGATTAAGTTAGCCACAAACTCTCGGTATGTTCTGATTCTTTTGCGCATCAGTGGATTGGGGGTTTGTTCTTCTTGTTGTTGGAGTAGTCGCAGATAATTGGTCACATCTTTGGTTTGAGACTGGACCAGGATTTGGATGGGGTAGTTGAGAGAGTTAAGTAGTCCGGCATACGCATACATCACCCCGTCTTGTTCTTCATCGGCCAGTAGCCCAAAGTTCATAGCATCAACGGTCAAAATCAAAGACACCGTGCCGTTTTTAATCATCACCACGTCGTTGGTGATGTCATAAATATCCAAAAAATGCTGGGTAGTCGAGTGCAAAACGTTGCTGGCAGGCATAACAACCATAAGAATACAGGATTCAACCTTCTGCTTCAACCGGTTATCGCTACTTATTAACTGGTGCGGGCGACAAACTGTATTCTGGCTAGTTTCAACTGGCGGTGAATAAAATTGGAGCAATTGTTTGACCAATTACCTCAAGACTTTGGGGGGCAAACTGTAGCCCGTCCACTTCTGCCCGCAGGACATAACTACCATTTGGTAATGGTGTAGTCACAAAGAATTGGCCCAAAGCATTGGTGCGTACTACCCTGACGACTTGGCCACTGTTTAGAGCCACTTCTATTATAGCTCCTGGCAGTAATTCTTGCTTTTGATTAACCACCATACCCACCACTACATTGGGTTGGCTGGGCGCAGAAGGAAAGGGGAGGTTGTCTGGTTGTTGAGCGACTTGGGTGTTTTCAGCTAGTGATTCTGGCGTGATGCTGGAAATGGTGTTGGTGTTGTCTGGCTTGGGTGGAGTTGGGTCAGGCGGAGTGACTGGCGTAGATTCCAGCTGGGGTTGTAGGATTGGGCTTTCGTTCACATTCTGGATTTGATCGGAGTGATCAATGGCTGTGATAGTTTGAGTGGGTAGTTGGACTGTGCTGGCGGCTTGGGAAATGGTCCGGTCGACTTCTGGCTCTGGGTTGGCTGGTGGTATTGGGGTTATTGTTAGCTCTGGAGTCATTAGTGGTTCTGGAGCAATCAACGGTTCTGATGTCGTTTGTGTCGCAGCTGAAAAGTCCACGATGGTGGTGGTGGCACTAACAGGCATTTTCTCCGGGTTGGTTTGGTCTTCCGGATTGGGGGCCAGAGCCCTGACTTTGACCGTCATACTAGGTGGAGGGGCAGTATCCGCTGTCTGATTAACTGGATCAGGAGATGAGTGAAAGTTAGCCAAAATCTGGGCCAGTTGGGGGCTGTGTTCATCTGTTTCCGAATTATCTCCTGGGTCATGGAGTGAGTTGAGATAGTCATGAATCCGTGCTCTTTTGGCCGGGGCCAAATCGGTCGGAGGGGGGGTGTTTTGATTATTGTTGGCCACATAGTCAAACACAGCTGGCACATGGGGTTCCCGGCGCCAGAAAAATTGGGTGGGTCGGTAGAGTGTTTTGATAAAAGTTAAAATCCAGTGATCCAGTGGCCTTTCTTCAATCGGAATAAACGCTGCCAGCAGACCACCGCCGGCAAAAATCACGATAAACGGCCAGCCGATTAAAGCCGGTAACTTCAGTTGATAAATAATAAAGGCCACAATCACGCCAAAAACAATCAAACCAAACTGCTTGAGTGTCATGTTACCTACGATATGAAACTTATAACCGGTGACGTCTTGGGGGATGGGGTGGTCTTTCATGGGCAGTGAGAGTGATTATGAGTCAGGTATGGTGTCAAGATCAATGGCTGGGGTGATAATGTCGGCTGTAAACTCCAAGCCATCCAATTGTAATAACCCAGAGAAACGATAGTAGGGCAAAAGCTGTTGAGCATCATTGCTTCTATACTCGATTTCCACTCGATTAAGATTTCCCGTTATTTTGGAGTTGAGATTAAGTCTTGTAACCTGCCGACTATCAGCGCTGATAATCGCCCCGTCGCCGCGGTTGGTATTGGCGACCGCTTGATCGATTTTAATGACCTTGAACTCTTGACCCATACCAGGTGAGTAACTCAATCCAGCCACTTCTGGCAGAAAGTTGAGTTTAATTAATTTTTGGCTACTATCAAATGTCATCTGTACCAAACTTTGACTGTTGTTTTTGATCATCACAGGATAATTGCTCATGGTGGGGGCGAGAACCAACTCAATCACCTCGGCTTGGGCCAGCCCGACTTCTTTTTGTTCTTCACTGCCAGCCAGGTATCTGGTGTCTGATGGAACAACTTTGAGATGGGTGTCAGGAAACAGTTTTTGGGCCAGGTTTTCAGCTTGGGTTATGATTTCAGTTTCATTTATGGTCGAACTACGCTCTGCTAGGAGTTGAGTGGCCAAAGTGTACATGCCGGAGCCCTCATCTTTGACCAAAACATAGTCAGGGCCGGTCCAGACCAGAGGGTCGCCCGGCTCGGGCTGGAGCTGATATTGATTGATGAGTGGGGCGAGCAACTCGGCTTGACTGACGCTTTCGACCACCACGTGACCGATGGGCAAGTCACCAGGAAACTCCGGTTGGTTACCCACAAACTTGAGTTTAAAACTACTGCTACTACCGTCGAAGTTTTGTTGAGTCAATGGCCCCTTGGTAATCGGTGTGGCTGGAGTAAAAATTTTCAGCATAACTATGACTATAACCACAATCACCAGAACAATTATCAGTCTATATTTGGAACGGTTGGGGTTGGGAATGGTGGTTTGGTGATCTGGAGTGGGCATGGTGTTAAAAACAAGTATAAACCTTATCGTTTAAACTGGGTTTTTCAGAAATCAGATCGGGCAAAAAGTCAGACAAGGGCGTGTGTCCAGCCCAAGGACGTAGTTCGTAGTGTAAGTGGCTACCAGTCGAGTTGCCGGTGCTACCGACTCGGCCGATAACATCACCGCTATTAACACTGGTGCCAGATCTAGTAATGTTGGTCGGCACCGAGCTCAAATGGCCAAAAATTAAACGTCCGCCACGATTGTTGTCCAGTTCAAACTCCAACTCTACATATAAACCATACCCGGCGTATGATCGGCCGGAGCGTTCTTCTTTGCGGTAAACTGTGCCTGTAATTGGGGCGTAAACCTTGGTACCCATCGGGGCAGCGATGTCATAAGCCATAATGTTATTATGTGACCACGAGCCGTCTGGTAGTTGAGTGATGGTTCCGGAGGTAGGCCAGCAGGAAACTTTGGGGTCGCCGATCACTACGCCGGCGGCAGTGCTTAACTTTTGACCAGTTTGGACGGTTTGTCCGGCGCGATCCAGCACGTTGTAGGTGATCTCGACTTTATTTCTGACCAAAACATCAACTCCACCTTCCATCGTCACATCGTAGCTATGACTGACCAAGTTACCAAATGGCTCGGGCGGGAAGTTGTTGATCGACACCAGATTATCTGTGGGGGTAATAACGGGGTTTTGGCGGTTAGTCGGGTTGTTGGACAGAAACTCCCAGCCGTTGTTGTTGGCGCTATCTGTCAAGTCTGTCAAAGCAATTTTATAACCTGGTTTGGGCCTGATAGTAATCACATAGTTGATCGTGGCGGTTTGATTGTTGGCTAGTTTTTTGGGCTCGGCCGACTTGGTCAAAGTCACATACTCACTACTTCTGACATTCCGGCTAGTGGGATCACCGACCGGCAGAGGAGCCAAAAATGAAGCAAAGATCACAAATACGGTGTAAATAGTCAAAAGCATCATGCCCAGGATAGTAAATAAAGGAATGAGTGTAGCTGTGCCCATAGCCAACAGACCACCTCCGGCTGCGGCCGCCCCCGCTCCTGATCCGGCACTGGCTAAAATTAACCCACCGCCTCCGGCAGCTGCCGGTGACAGTGATCCGCCGGCTACAGCGCCAGATCCGGTGGTGGCGCCGGTAGTAGCGGGTGAAACCAGTCCACTGGAAGCAACCGCACCCGCTCCGCCTCCGCCCCCAAAAACGCCCTGACCAAGCAAGTAGCCGGCACCAGCCCCGATGCCAGCACCTATAACTGCGCCGATTGGCCCACCGACAGCAAAACCAATACCAGCCCCAATCAATCCACCAGTAATCCAGGCGGCTTGAGCCAGCATATTGAGCAGTTTACTTAAAAGCAGAGCTAACCCCCCACCCAGGCCGGCAATGATAAAGCCAATTTTCTTGCGATTTTTGGGGTCTTTGAGAAACTTAGCTGCGTCTTTGGCCAGCATGGCGGCCGTCAACGCCCAACCCACTGGCCCAGATGCAGCTCCTACCGCCGTGGTCAGGCCTTTTTTGGCGGCAAAATCCAGGGCTTTTTTGCCCATCTTTTCCATGGCTTTCTTTTTCAGAGCCGAGCCTTTTTGCCAGGGTTTGGATCTTTTGACTAAATTCTTCAATCTATTGCGTCCACTTCCGGCCGGGGCCTGTTCTCCCATGGCTTGAGCTTCATCTGTAGCTTGAGATAAATCATCGACGCTGGCCGAGTCAAAACCGGGCTCTCCGTCTTCACCCACCTCGACTATCAGGGGCTCAACCACTTCTTCCACAACGGTGATTTCCACCACTTGGGTTTGGATATATGTCACCACCTCTGACCGGCTGGGGGCCGGCGCGCCTTCTACCGGAGTAGGCAAAAATTGACGGGCAGCCACATCGGCCTGATCGCCCAACTGTTTTAACCTCTCGGCTAGTTGGTCTTTGACACCGCGGTCAACTACCCCAGCTGTTAATTTTTCCGCCACCGCCAGACGTTGATAAAAAGCTTGCAGGATAGCGACCCGCCTAGCTTCATCCGCTCCGGCCAAAGCTTGTTCTAGCCGGGTCAGATCTTTGATGGCCAACAGAGCTTTAACGGCTCGCAGTTGATCGGCCGGCAAGTCACGCACGAAATCGACCAAAAAAGACTGGCGCAGTTGCGTGGCGTTGATTAAATTCAGTCGCTCGGCTTCGTTTGTGGCGATTTGATTTAATGCTTGATTTTCACCCTGTGTTAAATCACGCTGTTGTTTGATGGCTTTACGAATCAGTTCGTGCCAGGGCATGCTGATGCCAAACAAAGCAATGTCTAGATATACTTGACCATCGTTTTCTTTATTGAAGTTTAACTCGACATAATTTTTATACATGCCGCCGTCACCGTGATAAGCCAACAGCACGGCTTGTTTTTGAACTTCTGGATCTAGGTTTTTCCAGACAGGGATAAATTTTTGGTAGTACTCCAGTAGGCGGATTTGGTGTTTTTTGCCACTTACCTCTGTAGCCTCTGCCACCGCCTCCGCTCCGTTGTCAGCCACCAACCCGCGGGGAGAAAACAGAGTATCTACTAGATGTGTTCTGACACTGGCGGGGTTATTTATGGTTTCTCGAGTCGTTTCATCAAAAGCACCGGTTCTGGCTCTAGTAGGATCAGTCAAGCTGGCCAGCTTGACATTTCTAGCCACCATGTATCGGCTCAACATCTCGACTACATGCAGTTTTTGGCGGTCAAAAAATCTTTCCAAAGACGGGGTGATGACGGTATCAGGCAAAAGCAAAGCTGCCAGCTCGGCTGAACTCATCTGCTCGATGGCGGCTTCTATCACCGCCGAGGCGTTCTCACCACTACTGATAACCAGGGTGTCCAGCTGGGTGGTCAAGTTATCCAGATTCAGTCCGTCAATTTGGATGGTTGCGGGGTCGAGATCGGGATTGTCGATCTGACCGTCTTGAGCCAGGGCTTGTTGCAGATTACGTCCGAAGTTATCGATAATTTTGCCGTGGTTGTTTTGAACCAAAATTTGGTACTCACGCCGGAAGGTTGGGCTGCGCCAGATTTTGGCTCGCAGACGCTCAAACATTTCGACCCTGAATTTCAAGTCGTGTTTTCGATTTTCCCATTCTTGATCGGTCAGATTTAGATTTCTGATTAAGTTGGCCGCCTCCAGGCGGATCTCACCGGTCAGCAAGGAGTACTCACCCGGATCAATTTGGTTTAAGTCAAACAATTCGGCAATCAAGGGGGCCGAGATCCACTGGGCCATTTGGTTAATGTCTCTGGCGTTGGGTGAAGCAGTTTGCTGATCGGTGGGTGGAGTAGAAGGTTGAGTAGTGCTGGGTTCACCACCACCTGCCTCTGGGGCAGTGGCCTGTGCATCCGTTACCCCGCCAGCTAAACCAGTAGTGACGGCCGTGGCGGGGAGGTCGGCGACTGGTAGCGACTCATCTTCATCGGCTAATTTTGGATTGGCGGCGACTTGTTCATTTTTGGGTAGTTGAGATATGGCTTGATAAAGATCTTCAAACAATTTAGCCAAAACTTTTTGAAACTCGGCTGTGTTTTTGAGCAAAGCCGTTTCATCGACAACCCCATTTTCCGGTCGGTAATTCTGGTTAATTAAAAGCAACCCATCTTGATCGCCTCGGTATCCGATCAAAGTTGGGGAGTTATATTTATGATCTATACGCCAAGCTAATCTGGTCAGTATCCGGATTAAGTCCGATGGGTATAAATATTGATCTTGTACTTTTAAGTCAGGTAAGTCGTTAGGAAAGTTGACGCTGGGTAAATTAACTTTTCCTGCTCGATTTTTAATTGGATAATAAAAATCAGCGACTTGACCAATCCACTCCAAATTAGAAACATCAATAATGCGACCGAATTGATCAAGTAAATCTGTTACATTTTCTTGAGTCAAAGCAAAAGGCGTGCCGAGTTGCTTGATGTTTTCTACTTTACGTATGTTGTTGCCAAAACCGTATGGTAATTTAGATCCATCTGCTCGAGGTGCCTGTCTGTCTAGAGTTTGGGTATCAGAAAACACAACACCACCTTGGCCGGTTTTGGAAGAATCGGGCATGGGTTAGATTATAGCTTGAAAAGATTGAGTTGACCTAATTTTTTTAAGTAAGTTGAAGACCCAAGGTTGAATAAGACATTTAAATGTTGTTGATTTATAATTAGTGGTATGGCCGAAAGCAGTAAAGGATTATCCGTCAAAGATTTGTTGAGTAAAAAAGTAACGGCAGGTCAACTGGTTGAGATTGGTAAAACCAGAGTTGACATGGATGAAATTTCTGAAGTTGTTGCTGATATTTTAAAACAAGAAGTTGTTGACCAAGAACAATTAACTGAAATATCCAGTTTTTTAAAACAACCAAAAAATAATGACATTAGGCAATTGTATTTTGACACACACGCAGCTTTACAGATTGCTATAAAAGAAAAGAGAACTCAAAAACTCCGAGGATTATTCGATAAAATTGTAGATTTCATAGGTAATCTTCAGGCGCAAAGCGCCATGACAGAGATCATGGCTCATAAAGATTTATTTGGTATGGACGAAGATGAGACAGAGGGTGTTGAACAGACAGAGGACCAAGGAGTTCAGGAAGCCGACAATGAACGCTTAGGCTTACTTCAGTTATTGTTGGTGGAAGTTATTATGGTCGAGCTTGATAAGTTGGAGGAAAAAGACCCATTAACAGTCGAAGCCAGTGGATCTACTAGAGAACAATCTTTTGATAAGGATTCTTTTTCAAAACTTATTCTAGAGGGAATAGCTAGGGTGCTGAAAAGATTTGAAGACCGACAATCAACTGCCGAAACAACTATTTCCGCCCTCGAGAGATTTCACCAACGCATCAATGATCAGGAAGCAAGGGTTAACAGTGCATCCAACCCCGATTTATATACTTTTTTTGATGATCTTCACGCGTTGGTAGATGCAGCGATAGAAAAGGTAAGACAGGACGAAGCCACACAAACATCGAGTCCATTAGTTTCAGTAGATGAAGAAATTGAGTTGGAAGAACCAACTGACCAGCCTTATACCCCACAGCCAGAAGCTAGCCCTCCTGCTGTCGATCTAGAAACAGAGACGCAATTAAGACAAGAGATAGACGATGAACTGGATAGGATTAAACAGCTGGGACCTGTAACGCTTGAAGTTATGACTGATAGATTGGCCGAAAGACTGAGCAAACTTTATGGTTTGCTTGATAGAATAAGAGCTTTTGGCCAAGATACAGAATATTTTTCTTTGGAAAGCAGAGTTCTTTTGTGTGACTATGTGGAAACAAAAAGAGCCATAGAACATAGAATGCAAGACGATGAACTGGACTTAAAAAATTCAAACTTTTATTTTCAAGATAGTGCCGCAACACAGTCCAGTGGATGGGATATTGTTATCGCGGGCGAAAGAGGTTTTGGCAGATTGAATTTAATAGAAAAAAAGGCGAGCCAAAATCCAGTTCTATCTCTTAAAAGAGATGCAATAAAATTGGACAATGCAGCTTTTCAGCGCACACTGTCTTTCCGGCGTAGAGTATTTTTTGCAGAACAGAAACTAGAACCCATGATTTTTGGTTTTGGTGACCAGAAGACCGATTCTACGAGACAGTTTCCACAACAAACTCCAGAAATCTTTATTACAGAGCAAGATTTTTCTATAGCTATTCATCCACGCAATGGTCATGATCCAGACCCCGACCTTCAACCCGATAACGAAAAAGCATACGTAAGAGACTTACCATCTAGAGCAGATTCTATTAGAGATTTTTCATCTCCCGATGGCTTTGTTAATTTGCCTGATTTTATTCCCACTACCCATGGTGAGGTAATGCGGATTTTAGATGATTTATATAAAAATAAGTTACACAAAATGTTGAAAGACAAAATTATAGCTGAAGGTAGAACTCCCAACCAAGAAGAGCAGCAACTAATAATTTTGTTGGACAACTACTATAAATCACTACACATCAGCAGCTACAAAAACAACTTACATACAGTAATTTCCAGAACAGCCATGCTTCTTTACGGATACGACATTTCTCCTCTAGAAGTACGACAGGCCTGGCTTTTTCATTCAATGCTATTACATCAATCAATGATGATTCCTGGAAAAAGTCCATTTACAAATGATAGCCTGTTTAAGGCCAACCAATGGCTCGACTATGTAAGTCAGGGTGTTATTGGGGGCACAACTCCAGCGTCAATTTTGGAATCAATCTGTTTATTTAGAAAGTATGACCCAAACCTACCACCCGCTGCCGATGGAAAACATTATGTATTGGATAACATTGGAAGATATGACATGAGAAGGATGAAAGAACCCGATGGTATTGTGGAACGTATAGGCTTTAGATTAGCCAACTTGCCTGATGCATCACACACCTCATCTGCAAGAAATAAAATACTAACAGCACTAGGAGAAAAAGATTTAACAGATTTTGAGTTTTTGGCAAACCTACCATTGGTGTTACTACACCAGAATCCACAAGGAAATTATCAAGTTATTCCCATGCCTCTTCAATATATGATATTCAGAGATCCAGATACTTCACGTTATAGTGCCAACCCAACCCAATTAGCAAACGAAACACCAGTTATGAGATGGCCAGAGCAACCCGGCTACATTCCACCACCTATTACGGCGGCTGATTTTGTTAATACTGATGGCAGAATAATGTACGAATATATTCCTTGGGACTTGGTCTTACCTAGCAATGGAATAGAAAAATGGTACAACAACGGCAAAAATATAACTAGATTGTATGAAATGTTTAGCCATGCTCCAGGTGACAGTGTGCTCGATGTCAATAAGTTGCCAATAGAACAGAATGAAGTAAAGTATGCGGCATCATTTTTTCCCGTTTGGGGTCTTGAGGTTTCTGCCGGTAGATTTAGAGCAGAAAATGTTTTTAGAAGAATTACAATAGTCCATGTTTTTTCCAGATGTTTAACCTTGTTAGCTGTTGATAAAGTTAAATTAAAAGAAGTTAAAGAAAAACTAAGTTACTTGACTACTGCAATCGGCGAAGATGCTGTAAAAGCAATTACCGTTGCCTTGGACGCATCCTTTGGAACAGTTGAGAATGCTCAAGAAATGACCGAACTTATAGCACAACAAGTAGAAGGTGTCTTTAAATATCAAAGGTGACGTGAAGTTTAGATTTTTATAACCCTTGAGTCGATGGATCGGCACCACTTGAACCACGCGTTGTGGTCGCTGTAGGCGCCGCAGTTACTGTGGTTTCAGTTGCCGCAATATCTGTGTTGGTCTGGCTGGCCGCTTGCCCGCGTCGTCGTTTAGAGGCCGTTTCTATGTCTTGAACGAACTTAGTAGCTTGGGCTTGACCCAACTGGCTCACAAACTCACCACCTCTTCTTCTTACTATTCCAAACATATTTGGAGCAATTGATGCGCCACCCAGTATACCACCGGCTCGTGCGATATTACGCGCCCTACCCTCAAGGCCAAGTTCATTTGCTTTGTTGTCAGCATATTTGTATCCAAGATAACCGCCAGCCACAGCTAGTGGAGTCTTGGCAGTTCTAGTAAACATATTTTTCGCATTAAATCCACCTGGTACTTTACCACTCCATGCATTTTTGGCAGCTTTCACGCCAGCATCAGTTATAAACTCCCCAATCCCACCCTTGGGTGCCACGCTGTCCCGCACTTTTTTGACAATTTCCGGCAGAGCCAAAATGATAGCCAAACCCATGATAGCCACAATCGTTCCGCCCTGGCCACCACCGAGCAAAAACGGCGGCATGAAACCGCCACCTTCACGGATAGTACCATCAGTAAACTTGTAGTACATGACTAGCACCAACAAAACTGTGGGGAAGGGCAGAAGGTTGCCGGCGATGGTTTTAATCCACGGCATGAAGACGTTTTTGCCAGGTATAGCGCCCATCATCAGCACAATGGGGGCCGTGACCACAGATAGCACCACAGTCGCGTATGAGCGTAGTAGTTCAAAAAACAACTTGACGGCCCCGATCAGCACGGCGATAGCCAAAACCAGGGTCAAAGTCAAACCACCCAACAAACTAGTCAAGGTATTAAGAAACCCAGACACGCCCAGGCCTTCCAGCAAGCTGGAAATAATATCGACGTTATTGCCCACTCTTGCCACTCCACGGAACATCACGCCCACCAAGTTGAGAATATTAAAAGTCAGGATGTTGACGTTTTGACCGGCCTCCTGGAAGGTTTCACCAAATACCCCGATAATCAGGATCATCAACACATACATCATATCGATCAAAAGTCCAGCGATAGCGTAGGAAAAAGTCACAAAAATCAGGGCGGTTAAGATATTGGGAATGGCTTGTTGGGCCGTGATAGCCGCGTTACCCATCTTCTGGCGAAACATAATCATAAAACCGATGATGACAAAAATTATGACAAAAAACAGATAAGCGATATTGCGGAAAGTTTTCCACAGCACCAGGATGGGATCAAGAGCAGCAAAGCCCAGGCCTTGAGCGTAAGCCGGAGTGGCGATATGAGCCGAGTTTAACACGTCAGCCACATAAGTACCGGTGTTGGCTACGGGGTGTTGGTACATGGCAGAAATCAGTTTACCGATACCGCCAATGGCGCCTTGGGCTACAGGGACGGAACTGGGTAGGGAAGAACCGGAGGAATCAGCGGGGATAGAGTTTTCGGTGCTTTCCAGACATTCCGGGCCGGTCTCACCTGGTTGACAACTACTCTGCGGGCCAGAGATTTCATAAACCCACTCGATGGCTGTAAAACGCGCTACATTGTGTACTAGACACTCAAGTGATGGTGTAGAGCAGTCTTTGACTGCCTCTAAATACTGTTCTTTTTCATCTTTAAAAATTTGATAGCCAAAAGGATTGGGGGCAATTTCTCGTTCTGGAGTGGGAGTAGGAGCTTGAGCGTGAACTGCACCGGCCACCAGCCAGCCAAAAATTATGGCCGTCACCACTACACCGACGCTAGTGAACATGAAACGCGCACGCATCGGTGCTAATTATAACAGTTTTGATCAGATATTCCCGCTTGCTAGATCTGCTTGTTTTTGATATGTTTAAACTAGTTTTAGCAGTACTTTGAGGTATTTATGACTGACACTTCTGCTGTGACATCGGCAGCAACCCTGATCAATCAGTCCCAGCAAGTCATAGTGATTTTACCTCCCAGCCCGTCAATTGACGCTCTGGCCACTGCCGCCGGCCTGGCTACTAGCTTGACGGAAAATGGCAAATCCATCCAGTTGGTTTGTCCAGAAAAAATCACCTCACCCATCACCAAGGGCTTGGCTCATCTGGAAACAGAAGTGGGCAATCGCAACTTGTTGATCAGTTTTCCCTATGTCGAGTCACAGGTGGACAAGATCAGTTATCACATCGGGGAGACCAACAAACGGTTTTACCTGACGATTAAACCCAAGTCATCAGCCAAACCCCTGGACATCAAAGCCGTGGAGTTTGCTTATGCCGGCTTTGAGGCGGACTTACTGATTTTTGTCGGGGTGAAAGACCTGGATTCACTAGCCCAGTTATACATCGGTTATGAAGACGAGTATAAAAATACTTCCAGCATCGCTCTCTGTGATCAGCCGGTGGAGTTTGCCAGTGTAGTTTTAACTCTAGACCAGCGACCTTCTCTGTCTGAACTGGCTTTTCTACTGATTAAAGCCAGTGGCCTGACCCTGACCGGGCCTGCCGGCACTGATTTACTTAGTGGTATCGATAGTGTTACTGATCGATTGAGGTCAAGTAGTGTCGGGGCAGATACTTTTATGACAGTCGCGGAGTTGTTACAAGCCGGCGCCAGTCGTGTCTGGAAGCCCAGCAAGTCAGTCATCAAAAAATTGCCCAAAACTGTTTGGCAGGGTAAGTAGAAACTAAATACCCCCAATTTCCCATCTCCACAAACATTATTCTTTGTTTGGACACACGGGGTTGTTTGGATTGTTCTGGTGTTAGTGCGGTGTAAATAAGCTCTTAAATGATCTCAATACTTATTTTGCAAGTTGTGTCCTGCACAAAGAACAATATTTGTTCCGATTAAAGTTGACTTGTATTTGTTTTCCTTCAGACAGACATATTGGCTTCAGGAGATAGGGTTGTGGAGTAAATAACCTTGTTTGTGCAGACTAAATTTGAAAAGACATATATAACCAATACAGTAGGTGTTTACACCGCAATAAACTATCATGAGTTTAGTTAACTCTTGTCATAGTCAAACAAACGAGGTTATTTACGCAACAAGAACATTACTTATCGATAAAACATAGGTTGGTTGAGTTCTGTTTAATGTCCAAACAAACTAGATTATTTACGAAACAACTTTCCTACGGTACCGGCGCACATAAAAATCGCTCTCTATCTTGCTGACACTGATTGCCGGCGGCGTTGGAAGTCAGCTTCATAGTGATACAAAACTGCCCGCCAGATACGGCAGAAGGCAAAATTTGTACACTGGACGGATTGCATGAAGTGCAAGGAAAACGTAACATCCCCCCCTGGGGCAAGTTGTTGGGCCCCCAGTGGAAGTTACCCACGTTGGTAGTTACGTCCAAACTGATATCTCCCCAGGTACTTTGACACTGCGGGCAACGCACATCCAGCCACCAGTTGCGGTTCTGGTCAACACTTAAATCAGTCACCAAGTTGGGCTGGTTGGTATCACAAACACCAGTTGGAGCCGGGCCAGAGGGAGCGGGTGCTCCCGGACACCCGAGACCGGTACAGTCGTCCTCTTCCCGCTTGGGAGCGGTGATGGTTTGATCGCCACAGCGACCAGTCAAAAACTGCTCGGTGGTTTCGCAGGTATCCAGGTAAGCTCGGGCCACACTGGCAGAAGAGTTGAGGGTTTTTTGGACTTCTCTTAGCCAGAAGCCCAACTTACCTCCCAGTATGCCCGCCGACAAGGCCTCATTTTTTTGACCAATTTTAAACTCAAAAGTCCGATCGCAGGGTAGGGCATAATAAGTCCTGGTATCACCATTTGGCAGGCGTTCTTCTTTGGCGCAAGCCGGATCGCCCTGAACATTATTGTTGGGAGAAGTATTCTGGCTATCTGCAAACGTTTTACTCAACTGTCCACCCTCAAACCCAATCGAGTCGTTCTCAACTTTGACCCGATCATAATTTTTTTCTGATTCCAGTAAAGCCGTCAGTTGAGTTTGGCTGAAAAAAGAACCGGCCAGAGTATCCTCGACGGTTTGCAGGTCGTATCCTTCTGGATAAACCAGATAATGTTTGACGATGCGCTGATCTTTACAGCAGTAAGGAAAACCCCTGTCCTGCATCTGTGTCACTACATGAAACATGCTTTTCAGTCCCCAATCTCTCACTCCTGGTAGAGGATTATCTCCTTCTGGATCGCCAGTGCGCCAAGTTTCCGCAAACATCGGGTCGCTTTCGCCAAGTGGTTCTATTTGATGGGTTGAATCAGCTGTAGAGTATCGGGTTCCCACAGGCACAGTCCGGAAGATATTTTCCAACAGTTGAGCTCCAAATGGCACGCTGTAAACCTTACTGGGATCGGTGCGCGGATCCAGTGATCCCGGGTCAGTGATACCTAAGCTGGTTTCTATCTGGTAGTCAGCCGGATCCTGTGGACATTCCAGTAGAGGAAGATTAAGTTTGGCTTGGCCATTGATGATGTCGGTCAAAGCCTTGGACAACTCGTCATTACACTCTGGGCCACCAATACCGGTCGGAGCTTCTTTGGCTACGCAAAAAATTGCATCTTTTTCAGACTGCTCGGCTTGATCATAGTAGCTGGCCGCCAGCTTCAGCGTATCGCGTTTTTCTTGAGCTTTTTCTTCCAGTTTGGTAGCAGTATTTTTGGGCAAAAGAGAGTTGCGGGTCAAAATGGCCGGGTCAGTCCAGGGTGTTTGGCCACTGGTGGCGGTGCCTTTATTGGTGGTGATATCCGGCACTTTGAACGCATTAACCAGAATAGCTGTGGTGGGTTTTTCCGGCCCGTCTACCGGCCCGGCGTTGGGGTGGGTAAAAAAGTGAAACATGGTATCCCAGGTGGGATAGCGCAACTGAATAGCCGTCACCAGAAAAGCCAGGCGGTAGGCTCGGTCGAGATGTAGTGGCATAAGTGACAGGCCTTGTTTTAATTCTGGGTTGGCTTGACTGTCTGCTTGCAGTTTTTCACAGACCCGTCTGACAGTCGCGTCAGACTTGTAATCCGATCCCGCCTCTTGTTTGTACCGATTAAGCAGATCCTGGACTTTCAGATCAGTACCCTGAATTTGGCGCGGATAAAGCGCACAAGCATCGGGACTTTGCAGTTTTTGACACATTTCTTCCTGTTTGATTAAAAGCGTGGCCGCTACCTGACAGCGTTGCAGATTGGATAAGAGAGAGTTGATCGCCGACGAGTTAACTTCAGAGATAGTGTTGTCTTGGGCCGTGATGTCTTTGAACCCGAAAAATTCTTCCAGTGATGAGGTCAGAAACATTTTGCCCCCCACATCCCGAAACAGGGGTACTTCTACATCTCGATAATCGATGGTTAAAGTCGAGCGGACAGGGTCACCTTCACCATAAGGGCCGGGAGCCGGTCGGCCTTTGATATAAGCATTTTGACCTCCACCAAAAACTTTACCGGGCGTGTACTGATCCACAAAGTCGTCCATCCAGTCCTGGCCGGATTGGGTCAGTTCGATTTTAAAGCCCGGGGTAGCACAGCGTGCCTCATATCCTTGGTTAATCAAGTCGTTTCTGATGGTGGCGATATTGCGGGCCGGGCCGTTCAGTCCCAAGATGGGGTTGATATAAACTTGCCCGTCAGAGGCGTTGTAATCAGGGTATTTGGACAGATCCAGTCCTCCCGGGTTAGTCAACAAGTTGTTCCACGGGCCGGTTTCGGTAATTATCATCGGCTTGCCTAACTCGGCTACCACACCGGCTACATTACGATTCCAGATGTTTTGCATGCTGTCACCGTTGGGGTAGATGTTGCCAGAGAGAGCATAAAGTTTGTCAAACTTGGCTCCGGCTGATCTCATAGCCCTTGGGATACCACTGGGTTGACCGGGGTTGTCGGCAAAAGTAAAGCTGGTTAAGTTAAAAGCCGGCGACAGCAGGCGGACATTGGTGGGTAGGCCGGCAGAAATCATAGCGTTCATGTAATCAGCCAATGGTTTGCCGATACAACTGTAGTACGCCCGTCTCACTGCTTCAGCGGCACTGGGTTCGGGCGCAGAACAGCCCTGGGCAAGCCATTTTTCCAAATCTGGTTCGTTGGGGCCGGCGATAGCATAAAACGGCTTACCGCCGACTTGACTGGCCACCGCCCGCAAAAAATTAGCATAAGTGGCTGGACTCTCAAAACCTTCGGCCGAACCACTTACCCCGATTCTGATGATGACGTTACCTACGCCTTCCTTATTGATGATATCGGCTACAGTTTGAGGTGAAGTGTTGGCCCTGATGATCTCCAGTGACCAGTTCATCTTGTGAGTTCTGGCTCTGGCATAGTCACCGCCTTTATAAAAGGTAGCCATGTTAACACCGATGTTTTTGGCTCCGCAGTCGCCATCACACAAATCTTGAATTTGCTCGTCACTTAAAACATGTTTGGTGAAGCTGGGGTCGGGATTGGTGCGGAAAGCGTTAAACAGTAGGGCGCCAGACACTGATCCGTTGCCCAGTAACCAGGTCAAATCAGTTTTAAACTCGGGCAAGCCATAAGTTGCATAAGCAGGTCTAGAAAATGACCACCCTAGTCCTACCACCAGTAAACATATCAGCCAAAAACTTATCAATCCAGACAAAATCCGGTTTTTGCACATAACTGATCACATTATACCTGTCAGATAAAATAATAGATTTATGAAATAAAGCCGTCTATCTTTATTGACCATTGGTTTTGATCAATTGAGCGCAGTCAACTACATACCCAAATCAGATGTGGGAATAGAAAATGTCCGGATGATATTAACTCCGGTAAACTCGGCGATTAAGTTGATGATGATAAAAGCACTTAAACTGATCACCAGACCCAGCACGGCATAAGTCATAGCGCCTCTGGCTGACTCCATACCTTTACTGTTACCACCAGATGTCATCCACTTGAATCCGGCGATGATGAACATGACAAAACCCAGCAACCCCAACAAAGTAATAAAAACCGTAAAAACATTGGCGATCAAGCACTCCAGCCCTTGGATGGTTGCCACATCTTGATCAGCTCCTCCGACACAAACTCCGTTCCACTCCACAGTTTGAGCCAGAACTCGGCCCGGAATCGACAATGCTATGACAGATAAAATTAAACCGATGTGTTTTAACCACTTGCGTAATCGCCACATGGCTTTATCCTATGCTTTCTCTACAGTCAGTTCAACCCGCAAGTTACGACCCGGTTCAGATATGGGTTTGATTTTATTAAAAGCATCGATCAATGAGCTGTAGCCCAAAAACCGCAACACGATCTGAAGCACGGCGTATGACGAAGCGATGATGATCAGCCCGATCAAGGCAGCCATGATTTTATTGCGGGCGGTCTCAGTTTTGCCCTTATCGCCTCCGCTGGTAATCCAGTTGAGTCCACCCCAAATCAGGTAAGCAAAAACCAAGATAGCTACAATTGCTACCAGCAAGGTCAAAATACTGGCCAAAAGATCAGGAAAAGATTTGGCAAAACCAGGCGGTAAGTACTCTAGATCAGGATTGGGGGTAGTGGAAGCCGTAGCGGTGTTGACGCTGGTGGTCAAGTTGAGTGAGCCGTCAGTGTTTTGAGTTTGAACTTGACCGGCGTTGGTATCTGTGCCAGTTGTACCGGCGGCCATGGCTGGAGTGGAGCCAACTACGCCATAACTGATACCAAAAACGAGAACAAGAGTGAGTACGAAGTGCTTGATGGACATATGACCACTTATTATATCAGAATTACCAAAACACCCTCCCAAACTTTGGGAGGGTGTTAAACTTTTGATCTTAAAGTTTAATTAAATGCCACTGCCACCTGGCGTGATCACCTTGACGTTCTCAAACACGTTGGTAATGCTGGAGAAGCCCAGGAATCGCAGCACGATGGACAAGATGGCATAAGCTGCAGCCAAGACGATCAAACCGATGACTGCGGCTGTGATCTTGTTTCTGGCAGTCTCGGTTTTGCCTTTGTCACCACCGCTGGTAATCCACTCGATACCACCCCAGATCAAGTAAATGAAAACAGCCAGAGCGGCGATAGCCATGACGATGGTCAGCAAGCTGGAAAGAAAGCTACCAAAGTTATTGGCCATACCCTTGGTACCTTCGATGGTGCCTACGTCAATGGCGGCCATCGTTTGTGGCACGCTGGCTAGCAGAGTACCCACCATCACACCACCCAAGGCGGTGATTGTTTTTAGCGACTGTTTCATACAGCTCCCTTTTTTATTATTAATGATTGCTACAAAGTACTTTTATATTGTACAGTGCTTTATTCTCGAGTGTCAAGTTGCTGTCTGATCAAGGCGTAGTGACTAAGGTGTAGCCCGGAATCGACAGTTGACATAGCCCACCCGGTGAGGAGAACAGTTACCGACACTCACTCCAGAGTTGGTAGGTGGCCCGCACTGGTTGATGGGCAAGCATCTATAGAGTTCAGTTGGTGCGCTGGAAGTCCCGGTACACTTACCACTGATACTTAACACACAAATACCCAAAAACTGTTGGATAATCATCAGAAAAGCCAAAGTGCCGGATAACACAATAATACCAATCACTGCTTGAAACATCCGGTTGCGGGCTTTTTCCAGTTTGCCTTTGTCACCAGCAGAAGTAATCCACTCGATAGCTCCCCAGACTAGATATAGAAACACCATGATGACTGCAATAACGATCACAAAAGACAAAATACTGCCCAAGAAATTACCAAAAGCTGCCTGGTAAGTATCCGGCGTATTATTGCCTACGGCATGGGGAATAATCGTGGCTCCGGCCTCTCCGATATCAAAAGGTACGGTGTCTGGTAGTTGGGCGACAAGTGAGCTGAAAATCATGGTGTGGCTCCGGTGTTGGTATTGGGGGTGACAAACTTGGGCTTGAGGATATCAAGTGTATCGCCAAACAGAGTTCCGCTCAAGAAACCAATCAAGATAAACAAACTGACTAGAACCAGTAAGCCGATGGCCGACTGCAACATCCGGTCGCGGGCCTTGCCGATCTTGCCGGCATCTCCACCGGCCGTAATCCACTCGATCGCTCCCCAGATGAACATGACTAAAACCAAGATAACTCCGATGGTGACTACATTGCCCCACAGTCGGACAAACTGGGCCAAAAATGACGCCCCTGACTGGGCTGCAGTGACGGCCGCTGGATCAGGGCTGTACTGACCAGAATTATCATTTCCACCCAGCTCACCGATGGCCGGGTTGGTGATCTGGGCCATGACTGGTCTACCACCCATCAGTAAAGTGGCTATCACCATAGTTATTATCACTGTCAAAAACACCGCACCGGTTCTGAAAGTTTGATTTAGTAAGTGAAGTTTGAACATATTGGTTATGGTGTGGGAACTAAACCTTTGAGCACTTTACCAGGATTGAGCAAGTCAAGGCCAAACAAAGTACCAATCAGACCTACGATGGCATAACTGGCGACCAGTAGCACCAAACCCAGAACTGCGTTCAGCATCTGGTTTCTGGCGGTTTGTAGCTTGCCAGAGTCACCACCGGAGTTAATCCAGCTGATAGCTGCCATGATAAAGTAGTAAATAAACATCAGGGAAGCTAGAGCAGTCACGATAGCAATGACGTTGGACACCATGTACTCAAGATTGGTAAAAGCATTGACCGGTTGAGTCAGATCATTGGTTGAGCCGGTGCTGAAAGCGTCGGTGGGTGGTTGGAGGCCTTGGCCGAACTGGGCGAGTTTGGAAGAGAGTGGCATATTTGTGTAGATAGTATAACGCTTACTACGGTCCAGATAAAGCACCCAAGGCGTTAAGATCTGGATTGATGATAAACAAGGGATTGCCGAAGATAATTTGACCCACTAGAGCCATAGCCGTGTAGGCCGCCACCATGATGACCAAACCAATCAGGCCATAAGTCAACTTATCTTTGACGCCGGTCATGGCTTGGGTATTGCCAGCTTGTGCGATCAAAGTAATGCCCGCCACCACGAAGTTGATCAGAATCAGAATTCCGCCCACGGCCGTAATTAACTTAACGACATTGGAAACAAACAACAAAATCCCGATATTGCCTGATCCTGGTTGGAGGGCGGTCTGCATGTTGTAATCGGCTACTCCTTGAGGAGGATTAACTCGGCCGATGATAAAAGATCCGCAGTTTCTAGCACCAGGCCGGATGTAAAAGGGTGGCACCAAAATACAGGTTCGGTTGGAAACGCAGTGACCGATATACTCACACCCCCCCTCACATTGATAGCCGGAAGGGCAGTTTTGGGCACTGACAGAAATCGGCGCAATCAGTATCAGTCCAACTATCAACAGAAGTGTCCAAACATGTGTTTTGGCAAAAAGCTGTTTAATCTTTTGAGTGGTGATTGAGATCAGGTTTGACATCAGTTGGGTCCGGTAATAGTGGGGTTAAGAGCGTAGTTGGGGTCACCAAAAATGACATAACTGACTACGGCAGTCAAAGTATAAGCCCCCACGATCAATATAATGCCCAATACACTCATAATCAGCCGATCTTTGACTTGAGTATGAGCTTTGGCATCACCGGAGGATGTAATATACGAGACTCCAGCCAAGACCAGATTAAATAACACCCAGATACCCATCACCACAGTCACGGCAATTAACATCTTATTAACAAAAAACAACAGAGCTACTTCATTGGGTGCCAGGCCGGAATCAGCAATTTGTTGTTCGACCCCTGGTGGTGGCTGAATGTTGCCGACTATGTTTATGAAATCATCTGCTGGCATAGTGATCCTGATTATAAAACTATATTGGCTCCGGTAATGATTTTGACGATCTGGACGATCCAGTAGGCAGCAAACATGATAGCAAAACCGATAGCCACCGAGGTCAGCATAGTTTTGGCCTCGTCCAGGCCTTGTTTGCCGCCCTTGCCTGACGCGATAATTTTCAGTCCGGCCAGTAAAAATAAGCCAAACAAAAACACTCCGGCCACCACAAATAAATTGCGGGCCAGCAAGTTAACCAGAGCTGCTGGGTTGTTATAAACACTGGAAACCAGAGAGTCATCGCTTAAACGCAGACAGTCACCCAGGTTAATACCACCGGAGCCGGGATCACAAGGTGGTGCGGGTTGAGCCCAAACAGTTGAAGTTAGTTGAGTAGCAGTTATAACCAGACCGCCAGCCAAGCTGAAAAGTTTCCAAATTTTTTGTGACCAATTTTTTAAGTATTTTTTCTGCATATTTTTTAAAACACCACGATGCCAAAAACTACTTCTAGTATTTGCCATATCCAGTATGACACAAACAGGATCAAAAACCCAACAACCGCAGCGGTAGCGCGTTGTTTACCAGCGTCAAGAGATTTTTTGCTAGCAGCGCCCATGATCATCTCAAATCCTCCCCAAGTCAGCATGGCAAAAAGAATCAAGCCGGCCAGAGGAAAGGCATAAGTCAGAACTCGACTAACGATGCCTCCTGGAGAGGAAAGTTGGCCGGCAAATTGAGATGGTTGGTCTGACGCCAGATCAGTGCCACCACCGATCTTGAGCGGGTTGACCATGTCAAAAGTTTCGTTGGTCGGTGGATCGTAGGGAGAAAACATGGTGGGGGTGGGTGGGGTGGTGGGGGTGGTGCCAGGTGGTGAAGTGGGAGCGGGGGTAACGCAAGCCGTGGTGGGGGTGCCACAGTAATAGTTGGAGCCACTCTTGAGACATTGTTGGCCAGATGGACAAACGTCACAGCGCAAGTAGTTGCCTTGGTTGCAGGTGGTGGGCCAGGGAGCGCCGCACTGACCGGCTACAGTTCTACAATCATAAATTGGCCAACCTAGGCCACTGACACACTTTTGGTTATTAGTACAAACGTCACAGCGGTTTCTAGTAGCAAAACCACAAGTTTGGGCTTGAGCTGGATGGGGGTAAAACGCAACCAAACCAACAAATAGTAAAGTCGTGACTATCCTCATCAGTTGTTTTTTCATCTTTACCCTCCAAATCCTGGTATTTTCAAAATCGAGTAACCGATAAACTGCAAAATCGTCACCGAAAAAATGATAAACAGCAAACCGGTAATGGCTCCGACTAGCATTTCTTTGGCTTTATTAAACTGTTCTGGATTACCTTGTGAGGTAGAAATCTGGAAGCCAGCCACCAGAATCATCAGTAGAGCAACCCCACCTCCCATCCCCAGTCCCAGTAGCAAGAAACGTTTGACGATTTGCTCTGGTTGGCGAGGAATACAGCCCAACGCCGTCCACATACCTTCCCGACCTTCTTCATCACCACCGATACACTGGATACAGAGATTTTTCATGTTGCGTCCCTGACTGTCCTGCAAACCACTGTCGATTTGATCACAGATTTTAAACGGAGCCCCGTTTAAGTCTCCTGGAGTCATAACTGTTCTGGTTTTATTACACTGATTGGGACTACAGTAGTCAGAAACATTAAAACTAGCTCTGCAACCAGGAACGATCCGAAGGCCACCGTCAGCATTTCTGACCTTCACAATCACAGAATGTTTTGTTTTGCTTCGCGGAGGAAACTTAGTCATTCCAATACCATTGGTGATGGCGACAACTCTATCTTGGACAATGTCGGTTCCACCTGCAGCTAAATCCATTGAAACATTGCCGTTGTATGGTTGGTTATTGATTTTTAACTCGTCTACTCTGATAGTGACATCTTTGTCTTTCTCGATACATCCAGGGGCGTAACAAGCCATACCTGGTTGTGAGTCATCGCCTTGCCAGATAACCAATTTACAAGTCGAGTTTTTCAGCACATTGTCTGAAGTGTAGTATGCACCCACGTCACAAAACCGGTTAGACCCGGCCTCCCATCTATAAGCAATCACATAATGAGGGTCTTTTTCTTGAACTCGGTCACCAGCATTTTGTAGTGCTTCCCGACAAGAAATTACCCAAGTAACTTTATTATTGGTAGCATCAACCGTAATCTGGTTACAGCCATCTGTGATACTGTTTGAAGCGTCGACTCTAAAAGATGGTGTTTGAGCTTCATCATCAGAAAAACTGCCATTTTTGACTTTGAAGTAGTAATTGTAGTTCTTATTAAACGTCGAGGTGTCAATAACCACCGTGTGACTCGCTCCCGGCGTATATATAGGTAGCAAAACGTTATTTCCTACACCTTGATGTAAACCGGGACAAGTAGCAGCAGACGCCTTTTGGCTACTGCTCAAGAAAACCACAAACAACACCACAACCCAGATGATATTCAGGAGCCGTCTCATTACCACTGTATTGTACTTCAAGGGTGAGGTGGTAGGGAAGAGGCGGATGAGAGCGGGCAAACAGAGAACTCATTTGGTATGCTGTAGGCGTGCTGAAACGTAAAAACGGGTTAGGTTTTCTAGTCAAACTGACATTGACTGTAGCAGTCTTGGCGGTTTTGTCGTTGGCTGGTCCTGCTTTAACCCAGGCCGATGAAGTGGAGGATCTGCAAAACCAGATCAATGAACTAGCCAAACTCAAAACTTTGTCAGAAAACGCCACCAGACCACTGGAAAAAGAGCTCACCGGCCTGGAAGCCAAGATTAAGTCAGCTCAAACAGGCATCGCCCAAGCCAAAGCCAACGCCGCCAAACTAGCGGAAGACATCAGCCAGCGGGAAGTCGATCTGGCGGTGCAGTATAAGTTGTTGCGCCGGCGCATGGCAGAAGAGTACAAACTGCTGCGCCAAAGCCAGACCCCCAGTTGGTGGCAGTTTTTGGCCAGCTCTGTAGGGTTGCGCCAACAACTGACTTATCACGCCAGCGTCCAATCTCAAGACAAGCTGATTTTGCAGTCAACTTCACAAAAAATTATTAGTCTCGAGGATGACAAGAAGAAACTGGAGGAAAGGCAAAAAACTTTGGCGGCTCTGCAGGTTCAACTGGACGATCAGGCAGAATTTTTCAAAGGTGAGATCACCAAAGCCAAGTCCTACCAACAGGAATTAAGTGGCAAAATAGCTGCCTTGTCAGCCAAACAACAAGCTATTTTGGCTGCCAGGTCTGGCTCGTTTATCACCTCGGTGGGTGAAGTGCCACTATCTGATGATTTCAACGCCTCTATCGGTTACAAGTCCCAAGCTCCCAGCAACTCGTTTGCCGTTTTTTCTTTTGGGGCTTACACCCACCGGCGGGGTATGAGCCAGTACGGAGCCAAAGCCAGAGCTGAAGCCGGCCAGAGCGTAGAAGACATTTTGTCTAGTTATTACCCAGGCACTCAACTCAAAAAAGACTACCCGGCTATGGGTAGTATCTCGGTTCAGGGTTACGGCAGTATGTCTTTTGAAGATCAGTATCTGCAGGGGATTTATGAAATGCCCAGTAGTTGGCACATCAATGCTTTGAAAGCTCAAGCTATCGCGGCCAGAACTTTTGCCATCAAGTACACTGGCAACGGCAGTAAGTCTATTTGTACCACCGAGAGCTGTCAGGTTTTCAAAAATCAAAAGAAAGGTGGTGACTGGGAAAAAGCTGTCAACGAAACTCGGGGCTGGGTGTTGGTGGACGGCTCGGGTAATCCGGTCTCGACCCAGTATGCTTCTACTCACGGGGGGTATACCACCACCAGCGGTTGGGATACCACTGACAAACAGGGCGGGGGAGACTGGGCTAGCCGGACTTGGGAAAATAAAGCCGCCAGTCCTTGGTTTTATAAAGCTTGGTATCGCAGTGGTTACTTCAGCAGTGGCAACAGTTGTGGCCGGTCTCACCCTTGGTTATCACAAGAAGAGATGAGCGATATTATCAATGCCTGGATTGTGCGTCGTAATCCAAGTGGGGCAGATGCCGGCCGGATTGTGCCGGTCACCATTAAAACTTGTAGCATCGGGGGTAGTGGCGGTGAGCCATACAGCATGGAAGAGTTGCGCGACTGGGCCGGCAAAGCGGGCGGAGCCGTCACCTCCATCAATTCAGTTGCCGTCACTCACTCTGGAAGTGGCGAGACTGTCTCTGTCAAGTTTTCTACCAACCGGGGAGATGTAGAAATCTCTGGTAGTGAGTTCAAAACGATTTTTAACCTGCGCGCGCCGGGCAACTTGAGGATTCCCCAGAGTGGTTTTGGCTTTTTCAACATCGAGCATAAAAATTAAGTTTATAGAAGTTGATTCTTAAAATCAGTTCATAAAGTTTATTTACAACCGGTCTATTCGAAACAAATTGTCGTTTGTTATCTTTTTGTCAGCAAGACGTGATAGGATCAACTTTATGCGCTTGGACAGTTTAAACCTCATCAATTTCCGAGGTTACTCCAGTTTTCAAACTAGTTTTTCACCGGATGTGACGGTGATAGTGGGAGCCAACGGTTCGGGCAAAACGGCTCTGATTGAAGCCATTTATTTGATTTGTAACGGCGACAGTTTCCGAGCCCAAAAAATCGAGGATATGATCAGCTTGGGTCAGGAATTGGCTCGGGTAGAAGGCACGCTGATTGATCCAGCCGACAAGGCCTCGTCTGATCAGAGCGAAAAAACCAGTTTGGAAGTCATGCTGACCCGAGGGCAAGTCCAGGGCAAATCGACGGCCAAGCGGTTGTTTTCTATCAACTCTGTCCGGCGCACCAAAAATGCAGCCCGTAGCTTACTGCACGCTGTAGTCTTCCGACCAGAAGATATGCGGTTGGTGGAAGGGTCTCCTGCCCGCCGACGGGATTGGCTGGATAGTTGTTTGGCCGGTCTTTTTGCTGATTATCACAACAGTTTGTCAGTTTATCAGCGGGCATTATTAACCCGCAACAAACTATTGTGGCAAATCAGAGAAGGCGAACAACCCCGCACGGCTTTGGCTTACTACACCTTACAATTGATCAAACATGGCCAGATTTTGCAGGATAAAAGACAGGAATTTTTCCAGTTTTTCGCCAGTGTGGTTTTTCCTGTGGCTTTCCATGTCAGCTATCTGCCCAGCGTGATAAGCCAAGATCGGATGGATCAATATGCCCAGAAAGAAATCGCCGCCGGTCATACCTTGATCGGGCCGCACAAAGATGATTTTTTGATTACTCTGCCTCCGGAACTTTTGCGCTTGCCCACAAAATCTCACGCTTCACTACGCGGTCAGGCGGATGACCCTACCTTGGACTTGGCTGTCTATGGTTCCCGCGGCCAACAAAGATTGGGGGTTTTGTGGCTGAAGCTGTGCGAACTGGCTTATGTCGAGGCTCGATCTGGTCAAAAAGTTTTACTGCTACTGGATGATATTTTATCTGAACTGGATACTCATGCCAGGGGTTTGATTTTGGGACTGATGCAGAGCAGACAAACGATTCTCACCACCGCCAGTCATGGTCTGGCAGAGAGGGTGGAGGGGAGTTTCAAAAAAGTTAAAAAAGTAAAGCTATAGAGGTTGGTTTGTGACCCCGGTATCACTAATCGTTACTCAAAATCTTGATTTTAATTTCAGGAAAATTGGCTAGTTTCTTATCGTTACTAAAAAATTTATCTGCCCGATATACTTTCGCAGTAGCCAAATGTATAGCATCGGGTAAACGAAAGCTATATTGACGTCTTATCCTCGCTGCTTCCAGTCCCACATTTTTTTCTATGGGCACGTAAGCAAGATTGGGTACAGAAAAAAACTTCATTTTAATTTTTTCGATTGCCTCATCTTCAATCTTGAATGACAATATTTCACTTAACGTCAAATAACTGGTGATAGCAGTTACTTTTTTATTTTCTAGTTGTTCAAAAATCTTTTTAACCTTCAGCCCAAAAGTAGGATGTGATTGGAAAAAATAC